>JAGBDQ010000057.1 GCA_017937415.1 Oscillospiraceae bacterium | reverse complement strand
GTGAGAGCCCTTTGTCCTCTGCCATCTGATGCCCTCTGGTTGCTCTGTCGTTAAAGAAGATCTGTAAGTCAACGGGGCGAAGGGAACTCATGGCCCGGCTACCGATCTGGGGAATGATATGCCCGCGAATGTATTGCTCATAACTGATATATGTTGATATAAAAGATTTTGAACTCATTTTGTATCACTTCCTAAAAAGGGGTATAAGAAAGGCCCAGCACCAAAGTGCTGAGCCTTCCTCGTTATGGGCTATCCTTCCGCCTCTGGGTTCTCTTGGGGCAACTGTTCATTGAGAAGCCGCTGAAGTGTTTCTTTACTGGGAAGCACCGTTTCATACTTGCTGGCAAAAATTTGATTGTCATCTTCTGGTAAGGTCATTTCAACAACAGACTGATTCTTGTCTTTACATAGGATAATTCCAATAGTAGGATTTTCTTCGGGCAGTTTCACCTTGCGGTCATAGTAATGGACATACATTTGCATTTGCCCGATGTCCTGATGTTTAAGCTCTCCGATTTTTAGATCAAATAGGACAAAGCATCGAAGCAAACGGTTGTAAAAGACCAGATCCACCTTGAAATGTTCTTCATCGAAAGTGAATCGTACCTGCCGCCCAATAAATGCGAAGCCGGTTCCCAATTCTAGCAGAAATTGTTGTAGGTGGTCAATGATTCTGGTTTCCAACTCGCTCTCCGAATATTCTGGGAGTTCCGGGAGGCCAAGGAATTCCAGCACATAGGGGTCCTTTACCACATCTACAGGGCTTTCTACCACCTGACCTTGTTCAGCCAAACGATGTATCTTACCTGTTTCAGTGCTTAAGGCTAGGCGTTCGTATAGGGAACTATCAAATTGACGTTTCAGTTCAGAAAGGCTCCAGTCGTTCTTGACCGCCTCAATTTCATAGAAATGCCGTTCCTCCACATTGGTGATCCGCATGAGCTTTAGATAGTGGGACCAGCTGAGGAAAAACCGCCTGCCTGTACTGACAGTAGGAAGGTTGTTAAATTGGTCAGATAGTGTCTGACCAATTTCATCGTGAGCGTAAATCATATAAAATTGTCGCATCTGCTTTAGGTTGGTTTCGGAAAAACCTTTGCCAAACTGTGTAGTCAGATAAGCGGAAAGCTCTTTTAACAGATAGGCTCCATATGCTGCTCGGTTTTCGCCGTTTTGTTCTTCCTCTACAATCATGTGGCCAATTTCAAAATAGGCATAAACCATAGAGAGATTTACAGCGGTCTTTACATTCTTTCTTGCTTCCTCCAACAGTTGAGCAACGCTTTCAAAAAAATGTGAGGCGTTTTGGTTTTGTAACACTGAAATTACCTCCCTCTATTTTACATTAGATTATACCACTAAAAGGATTCGCCAGCAACCTTTTCCCTCAGGAACTCTAAAAACAGTCTCTCCAGTTCCTTGTCATTTCCCAGCTTGTCCAGATAGGGCTGAAAGTTTTTTCGTCTGAACGTGATGCTCTTGGGTGGGGCTGCTTTACGCCGCTCTGCTAATGCCCTATCCTCACGCCATGCCGAAAACAAAGCCTGACGATCCGCCGTAGGTGGGGGGCATAGGTTTCTAATGTGATTCATCGCAGTCTTGTTTAGAGATGAGCCTTCAACAGAACATATTTCTACAAATGCTTCTTGTGACTCAGGAGAATAGTCAGCAATCAAATCAGCGCAGGCCAGGTTCAGCTGCTTGGGGTGATCAACAAGGATATCCTGAAGAGCAGGAATAAGCAAAGTGAGCTTGACCGCTTTGCGGATTTCGTACTCGGTAACACCAAAGAATTCTGCCACAATAGCTCGGGCATTGTACCTTTGGCGATTGTCGCCAAAGGTCTCTTCATTGCCGTAAGGGTTGTACTGACCATTGCGGTTTTTGGCCTCCAGCAGTGCCTTATATGCTTTGCCTCGCTCAATGACAGTCAGACCTTGCCGCCGCAAGAGGTTGGTAGATGTAGCAATCACTACAGCCCTGTTGTCGTCCACCTCTACGATTTCAGCAGAAATGGTAGACCAACCATTCAGTTTGGCGGCCGCTGTCCGATTATGTCCAGCCAGGATCTCATAAGTATCGGTCTCTGGAATAGGCCGGACAATGATTCGTTCCAGCAACCCCTCTGTGGCCAGCTGTTTGGCAAAAGCTGTCAACTTTTCTGTGGGATAGGGCTTAAAACCAATATCCGCTGTAAAAAAGTTTACCAACTTGTCCAGTGACAAGTCACAGATAACGGCTGGGATGGGGGAAGGATTGTAGCTCAGTAACTTCGTGTAAGCTGCTTCGCCCACTTGCAGCTCAGTGGCCTGCTGAGCTGCTGCCATCCTCTGCTTCAGTACATTCTTCATGTCGCTTTTAGCCAAGCCGCAGCACCTCCTGGGCTAAATTGCGGTAAGACTCGGCGGCAGGATTCTGGGGTTCATACTCCAGAATGCTTTTGCCGGCGGCGGGACATTCCGCTACTCGAATGGTTTGTTCAATAGGCCGCTCAAACACATGGTACTTCTCACCATAGACCTCAGCTACGCTTTCCCGAACGCTTTTGCAGAGTTGTGGCCGGGACTGATACATGGTCAGCAGAATGCCAGCAACCTCCAGGTGCGGATTGAAACGTTGCCGTACCGACTTCACAAGGGTTAAAACATCGGGAATACCTTCACTGGCCAGAAAATGAGCTTGGACAGGAATAATGCAATAGTCTGACGCCGATAGGGCATTGATGGTCAAAAGCTCGTGTTTCAAACCGCAGTCGATAATAATAAAGTCATACTCTTTGCGAAGAGGAGAGAGCAGAGCTGCCATAATCTTTTCGCAGGCAAGATGCTCCTCCGGGAAATAGTTGGCTGAGAGTTGTGAGAGCTGCAAGATTTGGAGCCGAGCAGCGGCATCCGCCAAACGGCCGTTGGCGGGAATCAGGTCAACACCATTGACTGTATGAATAACAGAGCGAGGGATATGGAGTGCAATGTCTTCCGGGGAATCAATCATGGTCAGCAGCAACTTGGAAAGAGTGTATTTCTGCGCACCAGGAGTATAGCCCAGAGCGGCGGTAAGGTTCCCCTGAGGGTCATTATCCACCAGTAATATCCGCCTATTTTCGCTTGCCAAAGCAACTCCAAGATTGAGAGCTGTCGTTGTTTTTCCAACGCCACCTTTTTGGTTGGAAACAGAAATTATTTTTGAATGATTCATAGAGATACCCTCCATAAAAATTTTTTGAGTCATGTGGGTTCCCAACAGTCCCTGCTATCCATTTGAAATCCTCATTTGCAATTTATTTGCATAGCCGATAAAAATAGATAAAAATAGGCGTGAATTGTTGACAATGGGGCTTAGTTCGGGTATAGCATGTAAAAAGGCGAGGTATGAGCTGGATAGCAGTCGGGATAGAAGGTTACAACTCAGAAACTGGAAGCGGATTTACGAATACCTCATAACCCGGAGGTCGCAGGTTCAAATCCTGTCCCCGCAACCAGAAAAACAGCCGATTTCCTTAAGAAGTCGGCTGTTTTTATAATTTTTTATGGGTGTTAAATTTTACGTCCGCTGGGACAATTCAGCTTTTACGCAACTATTATAGTGCCGGGATGAGATCCATCCACCTCCCCGCATAAGTGAAAGCAGAAGCAGAAGAATAACTCCAATTACAGCGACCCATTTTTCCTTTTTACCACAGGCTTAGATCACCTTCACCCGAAAACATATGCTGCCGCAAACGCTTCATCATCAAAGGCCCGCCTGAGCCAAGGGCGGGTCTTGTCTTACTCCTGCGCCGCCCGGTTCTCCCCCGTTGCGTAGTTGATGACCACGCCGGGCTGAACATTGTACAGAAACACATGAAAGCAAACTCCGCTGCCCTCATCCTCTACCGAGTAAGCCTCCAGCTCCACCCCCCGGGCCACCAGTTCCTCCCCCTCAAAGACCGGGGTGGCGCGGTAAAGCACATGGTTCCCGGTCTCCCGCACATAACCGGCCACCTGATTTTCAAAGGGAAGCATCCCGGTGACATTGAGATACCGGGTCCCTGTCATGAGGTTTTGCTCGTTGTCGTTCTCCCCGGTGAGCTGGTAGCCGATGAGATGGCAGCGGTTATAGAGATACCGGCCGTCAATAAAATCGTAGCGGACGGTCTGCCAGCCGGAGGGCTTGATCATACCGATGGGACCCCGTTCTTCGGTGGGCATAGTCTCGCTCCCCACATTGGCGTAGGCCGCCCCACAGCGGCCCAGACTGTCCAGAGGGCTATACCGTTCAAAAGAGACTGCGGTCTTGTCCGTATCCGGGAAGTTGGGGCGGTTCCCATCCAACTCCACATAAGGCTCCCCGGCGTAGTCCGGGAGGGTGTCCAGGGTATAGAGGGGCTCAGCCGGGGCAGAGAGCTCCCCGGTGGGCGAAGGCGTCGGGACGGAGGATCCAATGGCGGAAAGAGGCCAAAACTGATACCGGTCCCCCCAAAAGGTCACAGCCGAAAAAAGTGCAAAAAGGAGCAGAAAAACCAGCATACTGTTCCCTTTTTTCCTTCCTTTCTGTTTACGCCAGGCCATGGCTCTCCCCCCTTTCTTCCTGTAAATATGATACCACAGACCGGAAATGGGTTGCAAGATATTCTCAATATGATATAATGAACCATTGGGAGCCGTGCAGGGCACGGCTCCGCGACTGCAAACGCAAAGATGCCAGCACAAGGATGTGGAGCATATGAAGATCATTATTGTGGGCGACGGCAAAGTGGGCGCCGCCCTGGCCGCCCAGCTCTCCGGAGAGGATCACGACGTTACCATCGTTGACCCCAATCTGGACGCCCTCAACGAAAGCGCCAGCCGGCTGGACGTGATGGTGGTAGCGGGAAACGGCGCAAGCCTTCCCACCCTCCGCTCCGCCGGGGCGGAGGAGGCCGACCTGGTCATCGCCGCCACCAGCCGGGACGAGATGAATCTTTTGGCCTGCCTTACCGCAAAGAAGCTGGGGGTGGGCAATACCATCGCCCGGATCCGCAACCCGGAATACGCCGACCAGCTGGTGGAGATGCGGGAGGAGCTGGGGCTCTCCCTGACGGTAAATCCGGAGCAGGCCGCCGCCCAGGAGGCATACCATCTTCTCCAGTTTCCCTCCTTCCTGAAGCGGGACTCCTTCGCCAAGGGCCGGGTGGAGATCGTGGCCATCCCGGTGGATAAAGACTCCAAGCTGGCGGGGATCCCCCTGTTCAAGCTCTATGAGATCGCCGGGGTAAACGCGCTGGTCTGCGCCGTGGAACGGGAGGACGGAGTCCACATCCCCTCAGGCTCCTTTACCCTCAATGCGGGGGACACCATCTATGTCACCGCCGGCATCAGCGACCTGGCCCGGCTGGTGAAAAATCTGGGGCTCGTGGAGCGCCGGGTGAAAAATCTTCTGATGATCGGCGGGTCCCGGGTGGCCCTTTACCTGGGCAAGCGGTGCATTGAAAGCGGCATGAATGTAAAGATCATCGAACAGGACCATAAGCGGTGTGTGGAGCTCTGCGAGGCCATGCCCCAGGCCACGGTCATTGAGGCCGACGGCTCACGGCAGGACGTGCTGGAGGCCGAGGGCTTTGAGCATTTTGACGCGGTGGTCACACTCACCGGCATTGACGAGGAAAACTTAGTGCTCTCCATGCTCTCCAGCCATGTGGGGGTCCCCAAGGTCATCACCAAGATCAACCGTCTGGAATACACAGATATGTTCCGCAAGGTGGGCATCGGCTCCATCATCAGTCCCCGGGGCCAGTGCTGCACCAACATACTCCGTTATGTCCGGGCCATGTCCAGCGCCAGCGGTCAGCAGAGCGTCCAGACCCTCCACACCATCGTGGACGGCCAGGTGGAAGCCTTAGAGTTCCTGGCCGGGCCCGAGACCCGGCACCAGGGAGAGCTGCTGAAAAACATCCCCATCCAGAAGGAGATGCTGGTGGCCTGCATCACCCACGAGGGCCGGACCATCATCCCCAAGGGCGACAGCAGCTTTACCGCCGGGGACACGGTGATCGTAGTCACCTCCGGGGGCCGGACCATCAGCGAGCTCAACGACATTTTCGCGGACTGAGGCAGGGAGTGGAGTAGAGAGATGAATCGGAAAATCATCGGAAAAACTCTGGGCTTCCTGCTGCTGTTGGAATGCCTGTTTCTCTTCCCCTCGGCCTTTATCACCATATTGGACGGCCAAAGGGATCTGCTTGGGGCCTTTGTGGGAACCATGGCCGCCGCCCTGGTCCTGGGGGGCGGGCTGTGCTTCCTGTGCCGGAAGGCCGAGGGCCGCTACTACGCCCGGGAGGGCTTTCTCATCGTAGGTCTGGGCTGGCTGGTCCTCTCAGCGGTGGGGGCACTGCCTTTCTGGCTCTCAGGGGAGATCCCCCACTATGTAGACGCCCTTTTTGAGGTCATTTCCGGCTTTACTACCACGGGAGCCTCCATCCTTACCAATGTTGAAAACATGTCCCGGGGGCTTCTCTTCTGGCGCTCCTTCACCCACTGGCTGGGCGGCATGGGTATCCTGGTATTCCTGCTGGCAGTGGTGCCCATGGGAAAGGGCGGATACAGCGTCCATTTGCTCCGGGCGGAAAGTCCCGGCCCCAGCGTGGATAAGTTAGTGCCCAAGACCCGGCAGAGCGCCACCATCCTGTACTCCATCTATATCGCTCTTACGGTACTATGCGTGATCTTCCTCCTCATGGGGGGAATGTCGCTTTTTGACAGCCTGTGCACCGCCTTCGGCACCGCCGGTACCGGCGGCTTTGGCGTGAAAAATGACTCTATGGCGGGCTACTCACCCTATCTTCAGACTGTATGCACTGTATTCATGGCCCTCTTTGGGGTAAACTTTTCCCTCTACTTTCTGGTGATCATGGGCAGAGTGAAGGATGCTCTGAAAAGCGAGGAGCTGCGGCTTTATGTGGGCGTCATCGTAGGCTCCATCGCCATTATCTCATGGAATATCCTGAGCCTGTATAACGGCAATATCCGGGGTGCCGTTCACGACGCCGCCTTCACTGTCTCCAGCATTATCACCACCACCGGTTTCGCCACCGCGGACTTCGACCTGTGGCCCCAGCTCTCCCGCACCATTTTAGTAATGCTGATGGTCATTGGCGCCTGCGCCGGCAGTACAGGCGGCGGCATCAAGTGCTCCCGGGTGCTCATCCTGTTCAAGGCCCTGGGGGCCCGGATGCGCCAGATGCTCCACCCCCGGAGCGTCAACCTGGTGCGGCTGGAGGGCCGCCGGGTGGAGGACGAGACCCTGCAGGGTGTCTACACCTACATGACGGCTTACTGCGCCATTGCCGCTCTCTCCTTCCTGCTGCTGTCCCTGGACAACTGCTCTCTGGAAACCAATTTGACCGCTGTCATGGCCTGTCTCAACAACATCGGCCCAGGTCTGGACCTGGTGGGCCCCACCGGAAACTACGCCCACTTCTCCGACCTGTCCAAGATCGTGCTCATGCTCAATATGCTTCTGGGCCGTCTGGAGATCTTCCCCCTGCTCATCATGCTCTCCCCCCGGACCTGGAAGCGGGCGGGGTAAATCAAACCGTAAATGCCAAAGGGCCCGTCCTTCTCAGCGAAGGGCGGGCCCTTTCTTGTTATTTCCCCTCAAAGGGGGCCATCTCCAGGCGGATGAAATAGCCCTGGTCGTGCTGGCAGATGGGGCATACCTCGGGGGGCCGGGTGCCGTCCGAGAGATAGCCGCAGTTGAGACACATCCACTTGCACTCCACATCGCTCACGAAAAGCTTGCCCTGCTCCAGCAGGTCGGCGAACTTGCCGAACCGGTCCCCGTGGGTCTGCTCGATGCGGGCGATCTGGGAGAAGATGTGGGAGACCACCGGGAAGCCCTCCTCCTTGGCGGTGTGGGCAAAGCCGGTGTAGTCGTGCTCGTACTCCTGATACTCGTTGTGCTGGGCGGCCCTCAGGTGCTCCAGCAGAGTGGGGTACAGGTCTAAGGGGTAGCTCCCGTCGATGGGGATGTTCTCCCCGGAGAACTGGGCAAGCTGGTCGTAAAAGACCTTGGCGTGGGCCAGCTCTTGGCTGGCGGTAAAGGTGAACACGGACTCAATAACATAGAGGTTGTTTTTCTTGGCTATCCCAGCGGCAAAGGTGTAGCGGTTCCGGGCCTGGCTCTCTCCGGCAAAGGCCCGGAGAAGGTTTTTCTTGGTCTCGCTCTGGGCGAAGTCCACGGACATGACGATCCCTCCCATTTTATGGATAGGGAGAGTATGCCCGGGTTTTGCGTGGGATATGCAAAACCCGGCGGTCAGATGACTGCCGCCCTTCGTTCATAAAATGTTATTTAAAAAACTCCTCGATGAGCTTCCCGGCCTCGCGGGCCAGGTCGGCCGCCATGTCCAGCCAGTGGACGTCACGGTCCTCCAAACCGATTTGACAAAGATAGGTTTTGAAGATATAATACATCTTGATAAAGGGGTGAGGAAAATGAGCCAGCAGGAGAAAATGATGCTCGCCATATTAAGCGGCACACAGGACAAAAACATCTCATTTTCCGACCTCCAAAGTGTACTTGATCGGTTGGGCTTTCAATGCCGAATCAAAGGCGACCATTTCATCTATACTATGGATGGCATAGAGGAAATCATTAATATCCAGCCCATTGGAAAAATGGCAAAGCCTTATCAAGTGAAACAGGTACGTCAGATCATTCAAGAATATCAGTTAGGAGGGACGATCCATGAAGTATGAAATCATTTTATACTGGAGCAAAGATGACAACGCCTATATTGCAGAGATCCCCGAACTTGCCGGGTGTATGGCTGACGGCGCCACCGCAAAGGATGCCCTTCACAATGTAGAGCAAATTGCCAAAGAATGGATCGAAACCGCAAAAGAGCTTGGTCGGGAGATCCCCGAACCAAAAGGGCGGCTGCGGTACGCGTAACGATTGAGAAGTGAATACCCTCAGCAAATGACACCCCTCTGCAAGCCGTTGGCTTGCAGAGGGGTGTTTATGCATCTCCGAAAAATCATTGTCCCGAAAGGGCTTATTGTTTACTTGTTCAAACACTCCTCGATGAGCTTCCCGGCCTCGCGGACCGGGTCGGCTGTCATGTCCAGCCAGTGGACGTCACGGTCCTTCTTGAACCAGCTCACCTGCCGCTTGGCAAAGCGCTTGATGGCCCGGCCCAGCTCCTCGGTGAGGGCCTCCCGGGTGGTCAGCTCCCCGGTAAGGTGGTGGAGAATATAGCGGTACTCCAGCCCCAGGCCCTCTAAAAATTCGTCACGGACGCCGCTCTCCCGGAGCCCCCGGACCTCCTCCACCATACCGGCGTCCAGACGGGCCTCCAGGCGGGCATCGATCCGCTGGCACACGGTCTCCCGGGGGTAGGTCACCCCCAAAGTCAGCACCTCGTAATGAGGGTCCCGTTCGGCCTCAGCGTGGGGGTCCTCCCCGTTTTGGAGCTTTTCAATGAGACGCACCAGCCGGGGCCGGTTGTGGAAGCAGTCCTCGTCCAATTCCACTCCCGCTCGGGTCAGAATGTCCCTCAGCTCTTGGGTAGACTTGGCCTCCAGCTCGACCCGGAGGGCCGGGTCGGGGGGGGCGGCGTGGAACACATAGCCCTCGCTGACCGCCCGGATATAGAGCCCGGTGCCCCCCACCAGGAAGGGCACCCTCCCCCGCTCTAAGATGCCGTCAATGGCGGCATAGGCCTCCTGCTGGAACCGGGCCACCGAATACTGTTCCCCGGGCCGGGCCACGTCCAGCAGGTGGTGGGGCACCCCCTCCATCTCCTCGGGGGTGATCTTGCCGGTGCCCAGGTCCAGGCCCCGGTACACCTGCCGGGAATCGGCCGACACGATCTCCCCGTTATATTGCTTGGCCAGGGCCACCCCCAGCCCGCTTTTCCCGCAGGCGGTGGGGCCCAATACCACGATGAGCTTGGGCTTGGACATGGACGGTACCTCCCTCGACCGAGTCTCTGTGGCCCTATCTTACCACAATTTCCTCCGCCGGGCAAGGGTCCCAAGGACCATCACTGCCCCTAAGGGGCGGCCTATAGCCAATCGTCCACCACGTCCCGCAGGTGGGTGGGGCTCACCTGGTTGCGGACCAGCAGGTCCATGAGCTCGTCGATCCGGGGCACGCTCACCGTGATGTTGGGCACCATGGCCCGTTCCCCGGTCCGCCGGGAGGTCACCGCCGCCCCGTAGCTCTCACAGGCAAAGGCCCCCACATCCACCTGGTCCACCAGGATGGAATAGTCGTAAGCCCCCTGGTCTCCCAACTCAGGATACAGCGAAAACAGGTCCAATTTCAATTCCCTCATTTTGTACTCTCCTCTCTTTTTCCTCCAACACAAACACATTATATTGTGTTTTCTCAGAAAAGTATAGCTTAAAGTTTCGATGGAAAACGACACGGGGATCGTCTTATGTAGACCGATCTTCTTTATCGGTCAACCAAAAGTGAGAAGAGAGCAAAAGGCTGTCGAATTCCGGGGGAAAAAAGTTGGAATATTTTTCCAGATACTTTTCACCCGAATATAACGCAGAGTAAATTTTCTTGTTTTTCCTGTTGTGAAACCCAGAAAAATCGTGTAAAATAGGCAACGGATCCAGAAAAGACAATTTCCCGTAAAAAAGGGGGATGGCCATGCGCTGTATGATTTCACCGGCCAAGAAAATGAATGTGGACACCGACAGCTTTGCCCCCTCCTCCCTGCCTCAATTTCTCCCCGAGGCCAGGACCATCCGGGACGCGCTCCGGGCTATGTCCCCTCAGGAGCTGCAAGCCCTCTGGGGCTGCAACGACTCCATCGCCAGGCTGAATATCAGGCGCCTTCAGGAGATGGATCTGGAGACCCGGCTCACTCCCGCCGTCATAGCCTACGAGGGCATCCAGTACCGCTATATGGCCCCCGGTGTCATGGAACGAGACCACCTGGACTATCTTCAGGAGCATCTGCGCATCCTCTCCGGCTTTTACGGCCTTCTCCGCCCTTTCGACGGAGTGGTCCCCTACCGGCTGGAGATGCAGGCCCCCCTTGCCCTGGACGGACACAGGGACCTTTACGGTTTCTGGGGAGACAAGCTGGCAAAGGCCCTTTTGGATGAGGAGGACCGCCTGATCGTGAATCTGGCCTCCCGGGAATATAGTCGCGCGGTGGAGCCACACCTTCCCCCCGCGGTCACCTTCCTCACCTGCACCTTTGGGGAGCTGAAGGGCGATAAAGTGATAGAAAAGGGTACCCTGTGCAAGATGGCCCGGGGCCAGATGGTACGCTGGATGGCGGAAAACCGGGTCACCCAGCCCCGGGATCTCCGGGAATTCCGCGACCTGGGCTACCGCTTCTCCCCAACGCGCTCCACCGACACAGACTACATATTCATCAAAGGAGGAAACTGATATGTTATCCGTTGGAACCAAGGCGCCTGATTTCACCCTCATGGACCAAAGCGGCACTCCCGTCTCCCTGTCCGATTTTGCTGGGAAACGGGTGGTGCTCTATTTCTACCCCAAGGACAATACCCCCGGCTGTACCCGGCAGGCCTGTGCCTTCGCCGGGGCTTACCGGGAATTTGAGACACTGGATACGGTGGTCATCGGCATCAGCAAGGACTCCGCCGCCTCCCACCAGAAATTTGCCCAGAAGTACGACCTCCCCTTCATCCTCCTTTCCGACCCGGAGCTCACAGCCATTCAGGCCTACGGGGTATGGCAGGAGAAAAAGAACTACGGCAAGGTCAGCATGGGGGTGGTCCGTTCCACCTACCTCATTGACCCCAACGGCGTCATTGAGCAGGTGATGCCGAAAGTAAAGCCGGACACCAACGCCGCCGAGATTTTGGACTACCTCCGTGGCTGAAAATTGCCAAAAAACTCCGGGGAGCGAGTTGACCACTCGCTCCCCGGAGTTTTTCCTTTTCTTACAGGCCGGAATACTGCCAGCAGTTGTAGATGCTGATGCCGATAATGACCACCATCAGGGCGATGAAGAGTTTATCCACCGCGGCGTTGTCCAGCTTTTTGTTCACCTTCCGGCCAATGACTCCGCCTAAGATGCCCCCCAGGACCATGAGGACCAGAGCCAGGAGTTCAAAGGCGGGCACCGTGCGGGTCACAAGGGTCATGAGCATACTGGCCGCCTGGCTGAAGAGGATGATGTAGATGCTGTTGGAGGCCGCAGTCTTGGTGTCCATGCTGAAGAAGAAATAGAGGACCACCAGGTTGATGGGGCCGCCCCCAATGCCCAGGAAGCTGGACATGATCCCCAGGGCCAGGCCGATGACCACACAGGCTAAGGTGGAGGTCACCCGATGGGTCCGGACCTTGGATTTGTTCACCGTATAGAGAAGAGTGCCCAAGGTGATGACCGCCAGGCAGGCCGCCTGGACCGCTCCCACCGTGTTGGGGTCAGGAAACATGGCCTTGATGGCGGTGAAGATCTGCTTCCCCGCCACGCCGCCCACCGCGGCCCCGATGGCCAGAGGAGTGCCGGTCTTCATCTCCACCTTGCTGTCCCCGGCCATCAGCGCCTTGCCCACCGAGTAACAGCTCATGGCCAGCACGGTACAGCCCGAAAGGAAATTCACCGTAGCCACACTGGCCAGACCGAACAGGTCCAGGGTGGGCTTGATAATGACCCCGCCGCCGATGCCGCAGATGGCCCCGGCGATGGAGGCCAGCAGGCTCACCGCGAAAAACAAAAGACTACCCATGGCCGCTCCCCTCCCATTTTTTTGCTTCTATTTGTACCGATCCGTGCAACTCAGGCCAGATCCTCACCGTTGGATGCAATGACTTTTTTATACCAGTAGAAAGAATCCTTCTTCTCCCGGGAGAGGTCGCCGGTGCCGTCGTCAAACTTGTTCACATAGATAAAGCCGTACCGCTTGGCCATCTCGCCGGTGGAGGCGCTCACCAGGTCGATACAGCCCCAGGGGGTGTAACCCATGAGATCCACCCCGTCCTTCACGGCCTCCCTCATCTGCTCGATGTGCTGCCGGAGGTAGTCGAT
>JAGBDQ010000056.1 GCA_017937415.1 Oscillospiraceae bacterium | reverse complement strand
CCGCTGAGCCGCACCGGGTGGATGGTCATGGCCGCCGAGGGGGCGATGAAGGAGGTCTTGGCCGCCACCGCCAGGGGTACACCGATGGAATGGCCTCCCCCCAGCACCAGGGACACCGAGGGCTTTTTCATGCCGGCGATCATCTCGGCGATCCCCAGGCCTGCCTCAATATCGCCCCCCACTGTGTTGAGGAGCACCAGCAAACCGTCCACCTCGTCGCTCTCTTCCACCATGGCCAACAGAGGCAGGATATGCTCATACTTGGTGGTCTTTACATTGGGGGGAAGGAGCTGGTGCCCCTCAATATGCCCGATCACTGTCAGGGTGTGAATGGTCCCTTTTCCGGTACGGATCACCGAATCGCCGAAGGCTTCGATCTCCCGGCGCTGTTCACTCTCCTCCTCCATCCGGCTCTCTTCCCCGTCCATACTTTCTCCTCCTTTGGGTTTGTACTTGAGGCTTGGATTAGTATGAGCAGAAACTTCGGGGACTACTCAAATACGCTTTGTATTGTGACCATTCCGACAAAAAGCGACATATTTTTTTGAAAGGCATTTTCCTTTTCAACAATTCCTTCCAAAGATGGCGGTTTTAACCTCCTTTCCCCCTTTTCCTGTACTTTCCCGCAGGGCGCTTAACATAAAGATACCGCATAACAGGCTTAACGGGCAGTTGTTCACATTATCCACAGGGTTTTCCACCCCCTCTTAAGGCTTCTCTCCCAGTTGATGCCGGACTTCTCCACAGATTTTTCCACATCCCGCAGTTTGAGTTTTGCATTTTGTGAAAACTCTGTTCCCGGTAAACATAAATGTAAATTGGTGTATAAAAGTCTGAAATGCCCGCATAAGAAGTGCCCTTCGGCTCGACGCCGAAGGGCACTTCCTCTATGGGATCCAATTATCTGCCAAAAAGGGAAATCATTCTTTTTTGTCCTTTTTCTCCCTCTTGGTGGGCTTGAGGTGCGCCTTCACCCACTCACCCCGGCGCTTGACGCTCTCCAGGGTACCTGCGTCAGGCAGACTGGCGCGCATACCGTGATAGGTCTCCCGGAACCGGCGGGTCACCATCTCGGTACGGGCCATCAGCTCGTCATACCGCTCCTTGGCGGCCCGTCCGGCGTCGTCCAGCTGATCGGGCAGCAGATCCTCCAACCGATCCCCGAGGTTCTCCAACAGGTCGGAGAGCTCCGCCTTGCCCAAGTGGGCCCGGACCCGCAGCTCGTCCCCGGCCTGGCGGAGACGCTTCATCATCTGAGAGGTCTTGACCAGCTGGAGCACTGTGGCTGTGGCATCCGCCAACAGGATCCCCAGAAGGAGGCCGTCTAAAAAGTAAAGAAACACCCCATCAAACCGGGCCAGGAATCCGGCTACCCGCGGGTGAATAAAGAAAAGCACCAGATAGGACAAAAGCCCCCAGGCAAGGCTGACCGGAAGGCAGATCCGTCCTTTCAGGTTAAAGCGGCTCCAGCTGTAATCCCAATATTTGATATGGGTGGTCACCTCCAGAAACCAGCCCACCAGATACTCCCAGGCTGACATACACACCATGGCCACCAAATAGAAAATCACCGGCCGGTCCATAAAGGGTTGGAACCAGCAGATCATCATCAAGACGCCCACCCCGTAGATGGGGCAAATGGGGCCGTAGAGAAAGCCCCGGGAAACCAGACGGTGCTCCACCGTGGAGCATAGAACGGTCTCCATACACCATCCAAGGAAGGAATAGACTACAAAATACAAAAAGGCAATACTCAAGGGCAAGCCGAAAAAAATTGGTTCGCTCAACCTTTTCCCTCCCTTTCCCCGCTGAGGGTCGTCAGGATCGTATTATACAGCTTTTCCGGCTTCTCCCGAAAAGCGGCGATCAGCTTATCAGCCTGCTCAGCCGATGGGCAAAGCAACTCCAGCGTCAGGAGATTGCCGTTGTCATCATTGAGAAGCATCCGGGCCGTGACGGAACCGTCCGGCCGCTCCGCCTTCTCCCCTTTCACCAAAGCTTTACGGTGAAGGACTTCATTGACGGGGGCAAGGGCCTCGTCACTGTGGCGGCGCACCGAATAGGCAAGACTGCTCTCACAGGCCGCCGCGTTCACACGGCCCTTGTCGGTGATCACATATCCGTCCTCTTCCAGCACGATATTGCCCCGCTCCACCAGCTCAGCGGTCGCCTCGGCAAAGTCGAAATAGCTTACCCCCTCATGGCTCAAAGCAAGCTCGGCGAGCAGGTCAGGGTCCAAGGGCCCGGCCGCCCGGGCTAAAAGATAGAGTTCCAGCATTTTTATATCCAGCTTGTCCTGCAAAAAGCCGGGATTGGCCATAACAGCAGCTCCTTTCAGTCGGTCTCCTTTGATTCCTGAATTATACAATAAATTCCCTGTCATTTCAAGTCGCTTCCGCCCTGCCAAAGAACGGCGGGACCATCCTCCCGCAGGGGACACTCACCCAAAAGCCGGTGGACCTGATTCTCATACTCCGCCGGATCGGTGGTCTTGCGGAGCTTTTTCATATAGGGCTGGGTATCCTCAAAGAGACAGCTCAGATAAAACCAGATCTCCTTCATGCGTCCCAGGGCCGACCGGCGGTTTCCAAAGGCGGTACAGTATCCCTCGAGCAAGGCAGAGGTATAGTCGGTAAGCTCCTTGCGGGAGGCCCCCGCCCCTCCCTTCAGCCGGCGGAAAAGGGCCGGGTCGGCCACAGCGCCCCGGCCCAGCATGAGGGCCGGGGTGGTGGGATAACGTTCCAGGAAAAGCACAACATCCGCCATGGTGAAGAGGTCCCCGTTGTAGCACAGCGGAGCCTTACTCTCCGCAAGTGCCAGGGCAAAATATTCCGGCCGGGCGGGTTTTCTGTAAAAGTCCTCCCCCACCCGGCAGTGGACAGTCAATTCACAAATGGGGTATTGAGCGAAAATCTCCATCAACCGCCGAAACTCCTCCGGATCCTTTCGACCAAGGCGGGTCTTCACCGAAATGGGGGCGGGCGGATCTGCGAAGATCCCGTCCAGCAGCCGCTCCAGCCCCTCCAGGTCAGAGAGGAGGCCGCTCCCCTTTCCCTTGGCGGTCACCGTCCCGGAGGGACAGCCCAGGTTCAGATTGATCTCTCCAAAGCCCAGGCCGGCCAAGGCTCCGGCCGCCCAAAGGAAATCCTCCGGGTACTTGGTCAGGAGCTGCGGGACCACGGTCATACCCCGATTGGCCTGGGGATCAAAGTCCCGCCTGTCCCGGGGCGGAAAGCGGCCGTCCGAGGTTGGAGAAAAGAAGGGGGTATAATATTTGTCCGCACCCGGAAAATACCGGTGGTGGATCTCCCGGAATACATGGTCGGTGATCCCCTCCATAGGGGCAAAATAGAGCTTCACGCTTCCTCCCTCCTTTCCCAAATATTGTAGCAAAGGGAAGCCGGAAAAGCAACCGGAAGGCGGTACCCCTGACATTGTAAAATTTGATAAATTTTCTCCCTGAAATTGCTTGCTTTTTTGTAGCTGTTTCTGGTAAAATAGATAAACAAGGGTAAGACCTCAGGGCAATACCGAGGCACTTGGACGAAAGGAAGTTCATTATGAAGCAGTTCCAATACACCGTTACTGATCCTCTGGGCATTCACGCCCGTCCCGCCGGCATGCTGGTCAAGGCCGCCAAGGCGCTGGACAGCACTGTTACCATTGCCAAGGAAGACGGCTCCTCCGCCGTAGCCACCAAGCTGATGGCCGTTATGGGCCTTGCCATTAAGACCGGCAACACCGTGACCGTCACCCTGGAGGGCGGCAACGAGGAGGCCAACGCCGCCACTCTGGAGCAGTTCTTCAAGGACAACGTGTGATCGCACAATTCTTATCAGGAAGGAGGCACCTGAAACATGAAGGTAGCCACCGGTAAATCTATTCTGGACGGCATTGCCATCGGTCCTCTCCACTTCTATCACAAGGTGGACACCGAGATCGTCATGGCCTCCAAGCTCACTCCCGCCGAGGAGCTTTCCCGCTTCGCCACCGCCCAGGGCAAGGCCCAGGAGCAGCTGGGCGCCCTTTACGACAAGGCCCTGGAAGAGGTGGGCGAGGACAATGCCGCTATCTTTGAGATCCACCAGATGATGGTGGAGGACGACGACTACGTGGAGGCCATTCAGTCCATCATTGAGACCCAGGGCGCCACCGCTGAGTACGCGGTGTCCACCACCGGCGATAACTTCGCCGCCACCTTTGCCGCCATGGACGACGCCTACATGAAGGCCCGTGCCGTGGATGTGAAGGACATCTCCCGGCGCCTGGTGAATATCCTCACCGGCGCCGACGAGGGAAATCTCCTGGGCGACAAGCCGGTGATCCTGGTGGCCGACGACCTGACCCCCAGTGAGACAGTGCAGATGGACAAATCCAAGCTGCTGGGCTTTGTCACCCGGAAGGGCTCCACCAACAGCCACACCGCCATTCTGGCCCGGACCATGAACATCCCCGCCCTCATCGGCGTGGAGATCGACGAGGACTGGGACGGCAAGCCCGGTATTATCGACGGCTACAACCACTGCGTCTATGTGGAGCCTACCGCCGACCTGGCTACCTCCATGCAGAAGAAGCACAATGAGGACCTGCAGCAGCGGGCCCTTCTCCAGGGCCTTAAGGGCAAGGAGAATGTAACCCTGGACGGCCGCCATGTGAACCTCTACGCCAACATTGGCAATGTGGGCGACGTGGGGCTGGTACTCCAGAATGACGCTTCCGGTATTGGCCTGTTCCGCAGCGAGTTCATTTACCTCAATTCTCAGGACTACCCCACCGAGGATGAGCAGTTCGCCATCTACAAGCAGGTGGTAGAGACCATGGGCGGCCGCAAGGTCATCATCCGCACCCTGGACATCGGCGCTGACAAACAGGCCGACTACTTCAATCTGGATAAGGAAGAGAACCCCGCTCTGGGCTTCCGGGCCATCCGGATCTGCCTGACCCGGAAGGAGATCTTCAAGACCCAGCTCCGGGCTATCCTCCGGGCCTCCGCCTACGGCAAGGTGTCCATCATGTTCCCCATGATCATCTCGGTCCGGGAGGTCCGGGACGCCAAGGACGTTCTGGCCGAATGCCGGAAAGAGCTGGCGGACAAGGGGGTCGCCATGGGCGAGGTGGAGATCGGCATTATGATCGAGACTCCCGCCGCCGTGGTCATGGCCGACGAGCTGGCCCAGGAGGTAGAGTTCTTCTCCCTGGGCACCAACGACCTGACCCAGTACACATTGGCCATTGACCGGCAGAATCCCAAGTTGGACGCCTTCTATGATCCCCATCACCCCGCCGTGCTGCGTATGATCCGGCGCACCGTTGAGGCCGGCCACCGTCACAACTGCTGGGTGGGCATCTGCGGCGAGCTGGGCGCCGATCCCAAGCTCACCGAGACCTTCCTCCGTATGGGCGTAGATGAGCTCTCGGTGTCCCCCTCCTCTATCTTGCCCCTCCGGAAGATCGTCCGGGGGTTGGATCTGACCAAGGAACCCTCCAACGTGGATTGTCCCGAATTCTAATCACGAAAAAGAGCCGCTGAAAAGCGGCTCTTTTTGCGTAAAAGGAGCCCCGCCAAAAAAGGCGGGGCTCCTTCCATGTATGGCCGTATGTCAAATGAACGCTCAGCGCAGCTCCTGAAGGTCCTCCAGATGGTCCAGGATCAGTTCCTTCTCCTCCACGGAAAGGGTAACATCCCCCAGGATCTCCAGCACCTTGGCCTGGGTAGCCTCGTCCACATCCCGGATGTCCTCAATGTGGTCGAAGATCAGCTCCTTCTCCTCAATACTGAGGCTGGGATCCCGCAGGATCCCGGTCACCATGTCCAGGGTAGAATCGGCTTTCTTTGTCTTCTCGGGCTTGGCAGACTCGGCCTGGTGGACAGACGCAGTCCAGTTGTTGTAGGCCTCCTTGGTACCCTTGGCGGCCTGCCGCATCACCTCCACTGCCTTGTCAATAGAGCGGCGGATGGTCTCGTCCACGTTCCGGGTGGCGTCCTGAATGTCCTGGGCGGCCTCGTCGATCTGCCGCTTGATCTCGGCGTCCTGCTCGGGGGTAAAGTTTATCTCCACCGTGGTCTTGGCCTTGTCCTTCAGCTCGTTCCACTTCTTCCCCCAGCTGTCAAAATTGGGCATCTTGGGGGGATTCTTGCGGGAAAGCAGGGTGGAATAGGTCTGAATCAGCTGCTGGTTTGTGGTCTCCCGGCTGACGGCGATCTCCCGGATGGCACAGATCTTGGTCTCTTCTCCGGCGCCCATCAGGGCGATCTTGTCCATGGCCGCCTGAATATGGGCGCTGTCCTTCCGGACCGCCTCCAGCTGTTCCAGCAGATAGGCGGTACTGATCTCCTCCTTGGGCTCCTCAGGAGCTTCCACGCTCTCGGGGCTCTCAGGGATCTCGGGCGTTTCAGGAGTCTCCGCGGCAACCGGTGTGACAGGAGTCACGGGAGTGACCGGGGCCGCGGGCTCAACAGGAGCCACGGGGGTCACGGGAGCTTCAGGCTCCTCGGTGGTCCCGGGGACCACGGGAGTGGGCTGCGCGGCATCGCGCTTATGGAACAAAAAGTCTTTCATTTGACTGTCCTCCAAATCATCAGAATTCGGCGGACACGCAAGGCATATCAAATTGTCTGAAAGGAAGCGTGCCCGGCCATGTTTTACGAGTCCCTTCGCTCGTTTCGGGTAGGTCGCTTCGTATTCGTTGCCTTGCTCGTCTATCACACGCACGTTTTTTTCGATGGGTGTCTCCCCCTTATGATAGATTTGCGTGGGCTGCGGAGTCCGTTTTTTGTCATGGGTGCCGTCCCCGTTCCGCGAAAGAAATTATAGCAAATCAAGGAAAGACAGTCAAGTGTTGGGCCAAAACATTTAAGGATTCTTCATATTTCCTTACAGATCGTATTTCGCCGCCAACCGGGCGGGAGGCAGTCTTAGAAGCCGCTGGAGGGGCAGCAGCCCGGCCAGAATGTGGAAGCACAGCAAAGCCAGATAACACCCCAGCGCCGCATACCAGGGCAGAAGCAGAGATACCCCAATGTTGGGAAGCCGGGTCATGACCGCCACTGCCATCCATGCCAAAACAGCCACCGGCAGCGTGCTGGCCAGGGAGAGCAAAACGCTCTCCAACGCAAAAATGGTACGCAGTTTCCCCCCGGGGATCCCCAGCAGGCGGTAGACCGCGATGAGACCGATCCGCTCCTGGACACGGGTGCGCTGAAGAAGATAGAGCATCACGATACAGAGCAGGATCACAGTAAAGGTGACGATCTGCCGGGCGCCCAGACGCATCCCGCTGGCCCGGTAGTATTCGTTCCAGGCGTCGGTGTTGGCGTCCTTGACGGTCAGCTTCAGGGTGTGGTCCATGGCCTCGGGCTGCTCATTGCGCAGATAGGCTTTTACCGCCTCCTTGTCCTCACAGTAGAGGTAGAACCGGCTTGCGGTCAGGTAAACCATCTGGTCCAGATGGTCCTGGATATTCTCATCGGCAATGGCCAGGACCGCGTAAACCTCCGGCTCCTCCACGGCAAGGACGCTGCCATATTTGACCTTGGCGTTGGTGCCGTAGATCCCACCCTTCTTATAGGTATCCCCGGCCCGGTCGGTAAAGATGATACAGGCCGGATACATCTCACCCCGGTACTCTACTTGGCCGGACAGGTCCACGTCGTCATACTTTCCGGGGACCATGGCTTGGAGGGAGGAAAGGCTCACCATGTCGGTGCCTGCCGAGCCAAGGGAAAGGAAGGCTTCTGGACAGACAAACATGGCGGGCTCCCCGCAGTCGCTGATACCCACGATGGTGGGGGTAAAATTTTTCCGCTGGAACTGTGTCTGACGGCCCAGAAAGTAGCTCACATCGGTGATGCTGTTCTGGATGATGCCGTCCTGCCTCATCATATTGTCCAGCACCCAGCGGTCAATGACCACCTCGTCGGGCCGCTGGGGCATCCGGCCCATGATGAGGGTGCTCTCGTCAAAGTGGGAGATAGGTACATAGCTGAAGCCGGAAAAGGGTTCGGACACCGAGCTCATCTGATGGAAAATGTCCACCGAATAGGTGGGATAAGGCATGGCGGGCAAAAGCTCAATGGTCTTCCCCGTCTTGGCCTCCAAGGCTCTGAGCAGTTCCGTCAGCTCCATCACTTCATTTCTCAGGCCGCTGCTGGAGTCGGGGGTGTTTTTGTCCCGCTCCGCCATGATCTCCAAAACGTGGGAGTCGGTGGTGATGAAATCACGGGGATCCACCGTGGACAGAAACATATAATCAGCCACCGTAAACAGGGTCAGGACCGCAAGCACAGTAAGGAACACCCAGGTGGTGATCCTGCTGATGCTTTTGCCCCCCGCCAGACGGCGGGCCTCCCGGCCCAGCATAGGAAGGTCGATCCCGCCCCCTGCCTTTCCGGCCTTGGAGGGTGCGTCCCAGGAAAGGCCGATGGTCTCCTGCTCCATGGTCTCCAGCTTCAGGACCGGCCGGTCCCCCTCGATGAGCTTGGGGCCCTCGTCGGCATGGACAGCGGTCACTGTCCGGGGGTCATCCAGCTTGATGAGGATACTTCCCTTGCCGGCCACCAAGGTGATATTCACCGGTGGGACGCCCTCCTCCCGGAGGAATCGGAGGGTGAGGGCCTCCCCCTCTATCTTCTCCTCCTGAAAGTCCCCGGTGTAGAGGGCACCGCCCCCCGCGTCGATGGCCTCCCGGTGCCATGTGTCGCTGTCGTCCACCAGATGCCCCTCGGACAGGGTGATAATCCGGTCGGCAAAGAAGCGGGCGATCCGCTCCTCGTGGGTGACCATGACCACCAAGCTGTTCCGGGAGATCTTCCGTAGCAGGGCGCAGATGTTCATGGTGTTGGCCTCGTCCAGATTGCCCGTTGGCTCGTCGGCAAAGATGACCCGGGGACGGCGGGCCAGGGTGCGGGCGATGGCCACCCGCTGCTGCTGGCCGCCCGAGAGCTGGCCCACCTGCCGGCGGGCGAACCGCTCCATATCCACCGCCCGCAGGGCCTCTAAGGAGCGCTTCATCTTCTCCTCGTGGCTCAGGTCCAGGGCATGGAGCCCCAGGTACACGTTGTAGGCGGCGCTGTACTCGGGCAGCAGGTAGTAATTCTGGAAGATGTAGCCGAAGGAGCGGTTGCGCTCGGCCTCGGTCTTGGCGCTGCCGCAGCGGCAATCCTCCAGGTCGTCGGTGCTGATCTTTCCCTCGTCGAAGACATCCAGGCCTCCCATGGCGTTCAGGAGGGTGGTCTTGCCGCAGCCCGAGGGGCCTACGATACACACAAAGCCGGTGTCCGGCAGGGTGAAGGACACGTCGTACAAAGCAGGACTGGCGTTCTTCACGTGCTTGTCATAGGTCTTTTTCAAATGGTCTACCCGGATCATGCCTCCACCTCCTCATCCAAAACGTCCCAGTCCAGGTCGGGCTCGGCACCCGACTGGGGGAACACTTGCTTTTTCAATGCCTTCATGCTCCAAACCGCGGTAAAGGCGCTGGCCCCCAGATGGATCAGGCACAGTACCACCCGGTAGGACAGGGGCAGATACCGCAGGATGTGAATGAGCTGCTCCACGCCCCCCGACGTGCAGGCGCCGATGAGCCCCACACCAAAAAGCTGTCCCCCGATGACAAAGAGCATGATCTGCCAGAACACCGAGCGCTGGGCGGTGGCCCCGTTGAGGCCGATATGGCTCAGCAGCCGGTAACTCTCGGTCTCCATGGAGAACATGGCCCGCAGCAGAAGGATCTGCAGGGCAATGACCGCCACTAAGGCCAGCAGGCACACCCGCAGGGTCTGCATCCGCTGCTCGGCCAGCTCTTCGTTCTGGGTCACGGCCCCCTCCTGATAGGGGGAGATGGCCCCATAGCCCAGGGCGTGGATGGCGTCCAGCACCCGGTCCACATAGGCATAGTCCTCCACCCACATCGAGACCTGTCCCCCCTTGCCGGGGTAGATCATTTTCTCAAAGTCCTCCGGGTGGAGCAAAACGGCCCAGCGGTGGCCGGTGTCAGTGGTGCCAAGAATGGCAAAGTCTTTCTCCGACCCATCCGGAGTGAGAAGCTTGGTATGCACAAGGCCGTTCTCGTCTCCCACATCCACTACATCATATAAGCCGGGTACGGGGGCTTTTTTATTTTGACTGGTCAGTTTACTGTCTATACTGTCCAATGTGGTCTCAGAAACCACGACCACTCCCGGTTCAATAGGGTGAATTTCATCCGCGCTGGGTCCTTGCCCCCACCATCTCGGAAAATAGAACTTTCCATTCATGGAGGTATAGTAGAGAACATAGGGATACTCCCCATGACCCCACCAGTCCTTCATCAGCTTCAGAACTTCCTCTAATGTGGCTTGATCCTGGTCCAGAGCCAAAATGACCGCCTTTTTCTGCGCATATAACTCCTTCACCTGTTGGAAAAGGGGCTCGGCCAGCCCACAGATCAAGTCCCTGTTTTCCTTGTCCATTAAAATGTTAATGACCCTGTTATGATAACTGCCATAATAATCCGCTTCATTTTCCGGGCTATACTTTGTATCTTCGTCCAGACCCAGCTCCGCCATAGCCGCAATAAATTCATCCTTGGGCTCCAACTCCCACACATAGACATACCGTATCAACATCTGTAAATACAAACCCAACTCCCCGCTCCCGGCCTCCGGGGAATATGCATTCACAAAGTTGTCTATATCCTCCATGCTTTCCATCATCATCTGGATGGCCCTCTGCTTGAGTATATCCTCCGTGTCCTCCGTTCTGGTGATCGCTCCATCGGTAACGCATTGATACTGGATAAAGCCGTTGTATTGACTATGCTTCACTCCGACGAGACAGAGTCCCTCTTCCAGCGGAAGATACAGGCTACCTGCTCCCAGTTTGGCCTGGGTGGTCAGGATCCGCCCCAGCTCCTCATGGAAGTACAGGTGCTCTCCATAGTTCGTGACACCCACCACCGTGACTTCAATATGGAAAAGATCGTCGGTGCCCCAGTTCTTCTGGTCCTGAATCAGCACCGTCATGGTCTGTCCCAGCAGGTCCTCGCCTCCCACCGCCACCACCTCGTAGAGGTTTTCGGGCAGGCGGCCGGCGGTAAGGAATTCCACCCCATGGGGCAGGACGGGGATGATGCGCATAAAGGGCATATTTCTCTGGGTCCGCCGCACCGAGTAGCTCTCCTTTGCCTCGGCCATGGGGTCCAGCCCCGTGCCCGTGTTGGTCAGGACCCGGGCCACCTCGTAGTCCACCCCCTCCCGGTAGGCGTACTGGATGTCGGTGACATAGCCGTACTCCTCCACCGACTCCACATACCGAAGCCCCAGGAGCTTGTCAATGTCCTCCTGGGCAAACTCTCCCCCGCCCGGGCCGGCCACCACGATCCGCCGCTCGTCCCCGTTGCGGAAGGCCGAGTTGTCATAGTTGTATGTAAAGGTATCATCCAAATTGGCGATGAAAGTGCCCGTGACGGCAAACATGGCGAACACCGCGGCAGCAAAGAGGCAGAGCATCAGCACCGCCCACACGGGCCGGGCCTTGATCTGGAACCGGGCTACGAACCAGCTCAGCCCCTTCTTCCCCTCCCCCTTGGCCTTTTGGGGGGCCGGGGCGGGCAGCTCGGGCACGTCCCGGAGCTTCACGTCCATGGTGACCCGGCCGTCGTGAAGCTCGATGTGGCGGGTCACGCTGTCCGCGGCCTCGGAAAACTCATGGGTGATGAGGATGACCAGGCGGTCCTTGGCCGCCTCGGAGAGCAGGGCGATCACCATGGCGCTGTTCTCGGCGTCCAGGTTACCCGTGGGCTCGTCGGCGATGAGGACGGGCGCCGGCTTGGCCAGGGCCCGGGCAATGGAGAGCCGCTGCTTCTGACCGCTGGACAGCTTGGCCGCCCGGCGGCGCCGCAGGTCCCAGAGCTCCACCCGTTTCAGGATCTCCTCCGCCTTCTCCTGGGCCGCGGCCTTGTCCACCCCCACCAGCCGGAGGGCACAGGTCACATTGTCTATGACCGAGCTGCCGGGCAGGATCCCGTAGTTCTGGGAGATGAAGCTGACGCAGTCCCGCCGGTAACGCTCCCAGTCACCGCTGTCGTAGTGGGAGGTGGGCTTACCCTTGAACAGCAACTCTCCCCCCTCGTAGGGCAGGATCCCGCCCAGCACATGGGCCAAGGTGGACTTGCCGCTGCCGCTCTCGCCGGTGATGGCCACAAACTCCCCACGACAGAAGGTAAGGTTGGTTGGGTTCAGTCCAACCACCACTGACTGGGCTGAGGTGTAGTATTTCGCTAAATTCTGTAGGGTCAACAATTCCTGTGCCATACCGGTCCACTCCTTTCGCAGCTCTTCGCCTGCAACCTTTTCTTTTCCATCTCCCATTTTTTCTCCTTTCGGAAGATGTGTTTTTTTATTATACATCGTCCCACCGCAAATTGCAATGCCCAGTTCTTTATTTTGATAAAATTTTTGAATCGCTTCTTTTGGAATCTTTCATTTCCGTTTTATAAGCACCTTACTGCAAAATTGTACGTCCTTTCCTTGCGGAGCGTGATAAAATATGGTAAAATAAGTAAGTTAGAGCGTATAGTTGAGAGAAAAGGAGAATGTATCGTGAGTCTGAAACAGTTATTCAGCGCCAAGGACATGACCCAGGGACCGCCCTGGAAGCGGATCGCCGAATTTGCCGTCCCCATGCTCATCGGCAATCTGGCCCAGCAGCTCTACAACACGGTGGACACCATCGTGGTGGGCAAATATGTGGGAGACAACGCCCTCTCGGCCGTGGGAAGTGCCGGGCCGGTGCTCAACCTGCTGCTGGCCCTCTTCGTGGGGGTTTCCACCGGCGCAGGCATCGTGGTCTCCCAGAACTACGGCGAGGGGGACAAGAAAAAGCTGGCTGAGTCCATCGGCAACTGCATCACCCTGGCGGCCATCGCCTCCCTCCTGACGACCGCCGTTGGCCTGCTGATCACTACGCCTCTTCTTCAGCTGCTGGACACCCCCGAATCCATCATTGACTGGAGCGCCAGCTATCTGCACATCATCTTCTTGGGTGTGATCGGCGCCGCCTTCTACAACATTCTTTCCGGCATTCTCCGGGGCATGGGGGATTCGGTCTCCGCTCTGGGCTTTTTGCTGGTCTCGGCCGTTTTGAACATTGGGCTGGACGTCTGGTTTGTGGCCGGGTTCCAGATGGGGGTGGACGGCGTGGCCTGGGCCACCATCATCTCCCAGAGCATTTCGGCGGTACTGTGTCTCATCAAGCTGCTGCGGATGAGGGATGTGTTTGTCCTCTCATTCCAGGATCTGAAGTTGAAAAAGACCAGCGCTCTGCGGATCATTCAGATCGGCGTCCCCTCGGGCATTACCCAGGCCATCATGTCGGTGGCCATGCTTATCGTCCAGTCCCTCACCAACAGCATGGGCGAGATGGTCATTGCCGCCAACGTGATCATCATGCGGGTAGACGGCTTCGCCATGATGCCCAATATGTCCTTTGGACAGGCCATGAGCGTTTACGCCGGGCAGAACGTGGGGGCCGGCCGGATCGACCGTGTCACCGAGGGCCGCAAACAGGGCATGCTGATGGCCGTGACCTTCTCCACCATCATCACCATCGTCCTCCTCTTCTTCAGCCGGTATCTCTTCGGTATCTTTACCGAGACCGAGGCCCTCATTGAGCTGGCTGTCAAGATGATCCGGATCATGGCGGTGGGCTATATCTGCATTGCGGCCACCCAGGTCATGAGCGGCGTCATGCGGGGAGCCGGCGACACCATGACCCCCATGTGGATCTCCATTTTCAACACCATTATTCTGCGGATGCCTCTTGCTTACATTCTGGCCCACTTTACCGCAAGTGAGCTTTGGCCCAACGGCCACCCCTTCTCCCTGTCCATCTCCCTGGTGGCCTCCTGGGCGGCGGGGACTCTCCTCACCGCTATCGCCTTCCAGAAGGGCTCCTGGCGGAAAAAGGCCATGGCCATTGCCGAGCACACCGCAGCGTCGAAATAAGCAGCGCAGCAGGGAGCGCCCCCGGGGCGCTCCCTGCTGTGTAACGATCATTTCTCTCTTTCAGGGCAGTTTTCTATTGACAGAAAAGAAAAACTATGGTAAGATAATTTTTGCCTTTGGCGGCCACAAGGCGGATGTGGAGAGATGTCCGAGTGGTTTAAGGAGCCAGTCTTGAAAACTGGTGACTCCGCAAGGAGCCGTGGGTTCGAATCCCACTCTCTCCGCCAAATCGTCAAAAGGAACCTGTTCCATTCCGCTTCCGGCAATGCCGAAAGCTCCATATCCACAGGTTTCTTCTTCCTCTCCCCACAAAAGCGAGATTTGCTTTTGCGGGGACCCCAATATTTATTTTCTATTTCGGCTTGCAGAAGTACCCAAGTGGCCGAAGGGGCTCCCCTGCTAAGGGAGTAGGCGGGTGAAACCGCGCGAGGGTTCAAATCCCTCCTTCTGCGCCAAAAAACGGAGATGCAGTCCTTTTGGACCGTATCTCCGTTTTTTTATGCTTTGCCTGAGATTTGAACCCTTAATAATCCTATTTGATGGCCTCGCTGTGTTCGGCGATGGCCATGGCCTTTTTCCGCCAGGAGCCCTTTTGGAAGGCAATGGCGGTGAGGAGAGTGCCTGCCGCCCAGGAGGCCACCAGAGAGATGGACAGGGAGAAGGGGTGGCCGTTGGGCCAGAGCTCGGAGGCGGTGAAGTGGGCCAGGATATAGGCCAAAGGCATCCGCAGAATGATGGTGTTGAAAATGGAGATCCACATGGGGGTCATGGTGTCGCCGGCCCCCCGCATGACGCCGCTCATGACCTGGGTAGCGGCAATGCAGATGTAGCCCACCGCCATGATCCGCATCATCTTCACCGCCAGCTCAATGAGGGCCTCGGTCTGGGTGAAGATCCCGAAAAGATACCGGCCGAAGAACAGCAGGACAACAGTGATGGTGGTGGAGAAGGCCACCGCCATGAGCATACCCTGCTTCCGCCCCTCGGTGACCCGGTCGATCCTGCCGGCGCCCACGTTTTGACCGGCGTAAACGCTCATGGCCTGGCCAAAGGACATGTTGGGCATCATGGCAAAGCCGTCCACCCGCATGATGATCACATTGGCGGCAATGACCATTTCCCCCATGCTGTTGGTGAGGGACTGGACCACCAGCATGGCCACCGACATGATGGCCTGAGTGATGCCTGAGGGGACACCGATCTTGATGATCCGCAGAGCGCTGGTCTTCCGCAGCTTCAGGTCCTGGAGGGAGAGGGTGAATACGTCCTTCATCCGCAGCAGCTTGATGAGACACAGTACCGCCGAGATGCTCTGGGAGATGATGGTGGCCCAGGCCACGCCGTCCACCCCCATCTGGAAGCCTGCCACGAACCAGATATCCAGGACGATGTTCAAAAGGGCGGAGATCAGAAGAAAACCCAGAGCGGAGACCGAATCCCCCATGCCCCGGAGGATGCCGGAGAGAATATTGTAAAAGGCGGCGCCGATGACGCCCAGGAAAATGATGTGCAGGTAGCTGGCACTCCAGCCAATGATGGACTCAGGGGTGTCCAGCAGGCGGAGCAGGGGGGTGGTGATCAAAAGGCCGATGGCAGAGGTGAGAATGGAGGCGATGGCCGCCAGGGTGATGCAGTTTCCGATGGATTCCGCCAGCTTTTTCTTGTTCCCCTCACCGTAATTCTGAGAGACCACAATACCTGCACCGGTGGAGACACCCACAAAAAGCGCCAGAAGCAGGTTGAGCACCGGTCCGGCGCTTCCCACGGCCGAGAGGGCGTTGTCACCCACATACTTGCCCACCACCACGGTGTCCACCGTATTGTAGAGCTGCTGGGCCAGATTTCCCAAAAGCATAGGTACGGCAAACTCCGCGATCCGCTTCCAGGGAGGTCCCTGGGTCATGTCTTTGGCGCTGAATAATTGTTTGAGACTCACGCTGCATTCTCCCTTTCTCTTGCTTTATATATATTCTATCATATTATGCAGTCCTCTGCAAGGAAAGGACATACAAATTTGCGTAAAGATGTCCGCAAAAGAAAAAATGAAAGCGGATATCGCAATAAATTCAAAAATTTTATCAAAATAAAGAAAAGAGTATTGCAATTTGCATTTGAGTGATGTATAATGATAAAATCCATCCTCCAAAAAGCGGGCGCTTTTTGGAGGATGGGAAAGAAAAAATTGCAAGTGAGGCTCTGCGAAAGGAGTGGACCAGCATGGCACAGGAGCTGTTGACCCTGCAAAATTTAGCGAAATACTACACCTCTGCGCAGTCTGTGGTGGTGGGTCTGAACCAGACCAACCTCACCTTCTGCCGGGGCGAATTTGTGGCCATTACCGGCGAGAGCGGCAGCGGCAAGTCTACCCTG
>JAGBDQ010000055.1 GCA_017937415.1 Oscillospiraceae bacterium | reverse complement strand
ATAAAAAGATGGCCCCTGCCGACGCAGAGACCATCTCCAACAAAATATTCCTTTTCTTTTTTCACTGTCTACTTGACAGGGGGCACTTCAGGTTGCGTCCCCGGCGGAGCAATTTTTTCTTCAGACGGCGGGGCCCAGGAGCATGGGCTGGAGCTGTTTTCCTTCCAGGGCGGCGGCGACGGTGTCGGGGACCAGGGAGAAGTCGGCCACGATGGAGGTGGGCTTTCCGGTGGGGTCATCCTGGCGGAAGGGGACGAAATACACGTGCTTTTTGTCCATGAGGGCGCCAATGCTC
Source organism: Oscillospiraceae bacterium (assembly GCA_017937415.1). Lineage (GTDB taxonomy): Bacteria > Bacillota > Clostridia > Oscillospirales > Oscillospiraceae > Vermiculatibacterium. Next base: position 1,317 of record JAGBDQ010000055.1, on the reverse strand, counting down.
TTGGCCGAGGAGGCCAGGGCGTCGTTGGTGGAGACCGTGATGATGAGGGGCCGTCCGTTCCGAAGGTGGGCCTTGGCGGCCAGGGTGACGGTGGAGTCGGCGATGCCGGCGGCCAGCTTCCCCAGGGTGTTGCCCGTGCAGGGGCAGATCACCAAGGCGTCCAGCAGCTTTTTGGGGCCCAGGGGCTCGGCCTTGGTGAGGGAGTCGATGACCCGCTTGCCGCAGATCCGCTCCATCTCCATCATAAACTCGTGGGCCTCTCCAAAACGGGTGTCCAGAGAGGCCGAGGCCTCGGAGACGATGGGTGTCACATCCCCGAAGCGGGCCTTGGTGGCCTCCAGAGCCGCTATGGCCTTGGAGAAGGTGCAGAAGGAGCCGCAGAAGGCGAAGCCAACGCGGTATGTACTTTGATCCATACTACGATCACGCTCCTGATTCAGAAAGGATATTATAAAGGGTGTCCCGGATGGCCAGGGCGGCGGTGACCGGGGCCACCTTGCCGGGGAGGGAGAGGGCCCAGATCACACGGACTCCCAGCTCCCGGGCGGCGTCGAAGTCCACCCCGCCGGGCTTGGAGGCCAGGTCGATGACCAGGCAGTCCGGCTTTAACTGACCCAGGGCTTCCCGGCCCAAAAGGAGGGCGGGCACCGTGTTGATCACCAGGTCATAGCCGCACAGCCAGGAGTCCAGCTGGTCCGAGCGGGCGGCGTCGCAGCCCCAGACCTGGGCCCAGGCCAGGTCTGCATACTTTCGGGCGCATAGAGTCACCCGGGCCCCCAGCCCCTTGAGCTGCTGGCACAGCACTTTGCCCAGCCGCCCGGCACCGATGACCAGCACCCGGGCGCCGTGGAGAGTGATGGGCAGCTCCTCCATGGCGATCTGGATAGCCCCCTCGGAAGAGGGTGGGACGTTAGCGGTATGGCTATACGCAATATCCTTGACAACAGGCTGTATCCACTATACAATCCATATATGGATACCTTCAAATCGGCGGCATCCGCCAGAAAACAGAGGAGTTTACTCTATGAAAAAGCCGTTCAGACTGATCTCGTTCTTGGTAGCGCTCTGCCTTGCCGCTCCATGGCTTTCCCCTGTGGGGGCCGCCGCGGCCGTGTCGGCCCGGGCGGCAACCCATACGGCGGGCAACTCGGACGAATTCCACCGTGCCCTGGCCGCCGCCCAGGACGGCGACACCATCCAATTGACGGGCTCTTTTGTCCTGAAAAACCCTGTAAGCAACAATGACTCCCTGGTCATTGACAAGGCCGTGACCATTCAGGGCGGCGGTATGACGCTCTGGTATGCCGGCATTCTGCT
>JAGBDQ010000054.1 GCA_017937415.1 Oscillospiraceae bacterium | reverse complement strand
TGCCGAAGCTCACGTCCTTATCGCAGAATTCACATTTAGCCATTTTCTTTCCCTCCTCACTGGTCAGGATGCACATAGAACATCGGCTACTATATTAGCAGAACCAAGGAGAAAATGCAAGGGCTTTTTTTCAAAATCACCGAAAAAATCAAAAATTTCAGGTTTCCTCTTGCGGCATGCCTGATTCCGGAGCTTTTAGGGGAAGGAGGGAGGAGAGGGAAAAGGTGGGAAATCCCTCCAGCGTGGGGGCAATGGTATCCGCAGGGTAAAGGAGCATGGGGCCCTCGGGAGTCAGGAAAAATCCTTCCTCGGAGAAATACTGCCGAAGAGCCTGGGACCAATTTTCCTTAAATAAAAACTCTCCGGTTTGAAGGCGGGACTGGATCTGATCTTCCACTGCCTCCAGCACCGTCCTTTTCCAACCCCGACCCAGTGGAGCAAAAAACGCTCGGGGGCCGATCGGTGTCCCCTGTGGGATGGCCCAGATGTCTCCTTGACGAACCCGGCGGGGGCGCCCTTCGCCCACCTCCTCCGCTGCCTCCCACCAAAGGCTGAACAGGGTGGGAGTGAGCAGAGTGACCTCATACGAGAGGGAGGCCGACCAGAATTTTCCCTCCGTATCCTGAGCTTTGGCCCGCGATAGCAAGGGCCCCTCCCATCGCCTGCGCCATTGGGCAAAGAGATGTGTGTAGTAGCGGTTGATACGCCGTGAGCCGGGGCACTGGGCTTCCAGTTGGGGCCATTGGGCGCTTGCCCGAAGAAGATCTCGTGTCCCATCCCGAAATGTCTGTTCCCAGGTCCCGGACTGGGCCAACTGGGGCTGGACTGCCGTTTTTGCCATAATGATCCCTCCATTATCTATTTTCTCATTCTATGCCGACAAAAAATTTTTGTTTTCCTCTTTACTTCTTCGCTTCACTTTGATAGAATGAAGTCACACCAATGAAATGCAATGGGGAGGTAAATACAATGTCTCGCAGTTCCAAAAAGAAGGAGAGAGATCTTCTCTATGACGCGATCCTTACCCTGAAGGATAAGGAGGAATGCAAACGTTTTTTCCGGGATCTGTGTACCATTTCGGAGCTTCGCGCCATGGAGCAGCGGTTTGAGGTGGCGCGGCTTTTGAGCGAGGGAATGATCTACAACGACATTTTAGCTTTGACTGGGGCCTCCAGTGCCACCATCAGCCGGGTGAACCGGTCTCTGCTGTATGGGGAGGGCACTTATGAGGAGATCCTTCCCCGGGTCCAGGACAAGGTAAAGGAACAAACAGAGAGCGACAGCGATGGAAAGCTATGATTTTTTGGCGGGGAGTTATGACGAACTGACCTGGGATGTGGACTATGGCCGCTGGTGTGACTATCTGGAGCGGCATTTTGCCAAGCTGGACCGCCCGGTGAACACGGTCATTGATCTGGCCTGCGGTACAGGGAGCCTGACCTGCAAATTGGCGGAGCGTGGCTACCGGGTCACCGGAGTGGACCTGTCGCCGGAAATGCTTTCCATCGCCGAAGAAAAGTGCCGGGAGATGGATCGTCCTTCTCAATTTTTCTGTCAGGCTATGGAAAAACTTCGGCTGCCCCAGCGGGCAGACGCCTGCGTTTGCTGTCTGGACAGCGTGAATTATGTGCTCCAGCCTCAAAAGCTCCGGGAGGCCTTCTGCCGAGTCTTTGACTGCCTGGAACCCGGCGGATTGTTTCTCTTTGACGTTGACACCCCGGAAAAGCTCAGGGCCATGGATGGCCAGGTATTCCTGGACGAGACCGAGGATGCCTACTGTGTTTGGCGGGGCGAATACAGTGAAAAGCGGCGGATCTGTACATTCTGGATGGATATTTTCCGCCTTCAGGACGAGAAAAAGGATCTGTGGCAGCGGGGCGTGGAGTGCCACCGGGAATACGCCTATACTATGGAAGAGTTGGAAGAGTATCTGAAAGCGGCGGGATTTGAGAAGATCAGCCGCCATGGAGAGCTGCGCATGGGAAAGCCCAAGGAGGGGGAACAGCGGATCTTCTTCCGGGCAAGCAAGCCGATTATTCCGAGAGGACGGTATCAATAGATGGATGAAATCATCCGTATGATAGCAAAGGACGCGCCTGTAAAGGCAATAGCCATTACAGGGAGAAACCTGGTGGAGCGGGCCAGGGAGATCCACAGCACCACCCCGGTGGCCACAGCCGCTTTGGGACGGGCTTTATTGGCCTGCTCCATGATGGGGGATCAGCTGAAGGGAGAGGGCTCCTCGGTGACGCTTCGGTTCAAGGGGGACGGTCCCTTGGGCTCCATTACCGCTGTCTCCGACGACGAGGGCAATGTGCGCGGATATGTGCAGGAGCCCCTTGTGATCCTGCCGCCCCGTGCCGACGGTAAGCTGGATGTGGGGGGA
>JAGBDQ010000053.1 GCA_017937415.1 Oscillospiraceae bacterium | reverse complement strand
CTCCTGCACGGCAAGGCCCAGTTTCAGGAGCCTGCCGATCTTTTCCTCCTTGTCCTCGCAGAGCAGGAGGGTGCTCATGCCCAGCCCTTCCTGGGGGAGAGCAAGGGCGGTGGCCTGGGCAATGTTGGCCACCCGGACATAGCCCTTCTCGGCCTGGGCCTGGATGGCGCGGGTCCGCTGGTCAAAGTGACCGAAGAGGGAATCCCCAAAGCCATGAAGGTCCACCGGTCCCTCGGTGAGCATCAGCACATCGCACTCCTTCAGCAGAGCGCTGAGATAGGCGGTCAGCTCCCCACGGGGAGCGTGGCGGTCCATCAGCTGCCGGATCTCTGAGGAGACGCCGGGGTACTCCCGGTCGCTGATGACCGTTCCATAGTCCCCGGCCGGTTCAAGGCCGGTGGCACACCTTATGGCCCGGTAGAGAAGGGCTTTGTCCCGAGCCATAAAACCGATGGAGTTACCGGCGACCATGCCGTCGGTGTTGGGCTTGGAGCCGGCGTTTTCCCGCTGGGGCTCGATACGCCGGGAGATGAAGCCCAGGATATTGACGCACATGGCGGGAGCCAAAACGCTTCCGCCCCCATCGTTGCCGATGCCCAGGTCGTTGATGCCCGCAAACACGTTGAGGGCCGTTCCCGAGGAGGAGCCGGACATGTAGTGCCCGGTGATGGGGTTAATGAGCTGGGTATCCACCGCCCGGCCCGCCAGCTGAGACTTTTTGTCGATGGTGTGCAGAGCGAAGCCGTGGGGCTCCAGCTTGTGCATCAGAGTGTTGGGGATGGAATGGATATTCTTGATCCCCACCAGAACGGCTTCCGGGTCGGCGTCAAAGACACGGACCACCGAGCCATAAGGATTCAGAAGGGCTACCTTGTGTTGCAGCTCATAATTTCCCTTCATTCCCGCCACTCCTTTGAGACGGGTCGGCCCAAGGGAGAGAAGCGGCCTGCGATGACCGGCTTTCCGGCGCTCAGGCCCTCCACAACTGCCACTTCGCTGCGGACGGTGAAAATCTGGGTCCGGTGGCAGAGGACCACGGTGTCACTGACTGTACAGGGCTCCTCCAGCTCGTAGTAATAGTCAATGGAGTCCAAGTCGGGCGGGGCCACCTTCATACTCCGGCAGTCCTGGGGGGAGGTGCCCACCAGGGCGTTCTCCATATGCCCCCGGCGGTAAAGACCGCCGCCATAGCAGTAGGCGTGGTCTCCGAAATTGTGGGAGACCTCGGTCACGTAGGCATATCCAACCTTCTCGGGTTGGCAGGTGTCTCTGTGGAGGGGGGTGGTGCCGGTGAGGCCGTGGCCCGGCTCGCCGTTGTTGCCGCCCAGGGCGTGGATCAGGGGGATGGAGGAGACACAGGTGGCGCTGGGGATGTTGATGATCAGCTCCTTCAGTCCCCGGGCCCGTGCCAGCTCCACCGCCCGTTCCAGCCCCTTCATATTGGGGGTCGGAACGATGGCTTTGGCGTTCTCCTCATAGAGCAGAGCGGGGAAGGTGGTAAAGCCGCCAATCTTCACATGGGACAGAGACCTGATAAAGTCTATCAGTTCAGGCAGCTCCTGAGAGCAGAAGCCGCCGGTCTGACCCGAGTAGAGGCTGCCGTCCGGGTCGGTGATCCGGAGAAGGAGGGGCTGGCAGAGTCCCAACTCTCCGGCGGTCCGGGCGATCTCGCGAATCTTCTCCCGGGTGTAGACCGTGACCACATCGGGCCGGGCGGCCAGGATGGTTTTCAGTGCGTGGGAAGGGACCTGGACCAGGTGACCTACATTGCCCAGATGGATCCCCTCCTCCACCATACGGAGGGCCTCCCGGAAGTCTACGGCTACGCAGCCCTGGAAACCGATCTCCATCAGCCGCTTGGCCACCAGTGGGTTCCGGCCGATCTGCTTGAGCATGAAATAGAGGACCACACCGTTTTCACGGGCCGCGGAGATCATTTTTTTGCCGTTTTCCGTAATGGCGTCCAGGTCCAGCAGGTAGGTGTCGGGTAAAATATCCCCACGGCGGTGGGCTTCAAAGGCATATTGCAGCAGGGCAGGGTTATTTTCCTTTAGCTTGTTTATGAACATGAGACCTGCCTCCAGTCATTGTCCACGATACGGGCAGGGTTATCTACCAGCAGCTTCCGGAGCTCCTCCTCGGTGGCCCCCTGCTGCCGCAGAAGAGGCACCACGATACGCATGACCGCCACATAGCCGGGACCTCCTGCAGAGGTGAAGTAAGTCCGGCGGGAGATGTCGTTGCTCAGGACCAGGTGGTCGCCGTATCCCTCCCGAATCAGGGACAGGACGTTCCTGGCCCGGATCTCGTCGGGCATATAGGCGCTCTTGCCGCAAGTGTCGAAGGCAATGTTGACGCCGTGTTCCAGAAGGGAGAGATGGTATTCGTGGTCGTCGATCAGATCCTGATGCCCCAGAATGATCTTGTCGGGGTCCATCCCCTGGTCCAGCAGGATCTGAATGGTCTCATGGGCGGTGAGCCGCCCGGTGTGGGTGGAGACTGCCGCCCCGGTCCGACGGGAGGCGATGCCGGCAGCCACCAGGATCTTTTTTTCCTGGCCTACGAAAGCCTCGGGGCTGGAGGCGATCTCGGCGATAAGTCCGGCCCTGATCCCTGTGTCCCCAATGCCCTCAAGAAGCTCCTTCTCATAGATGCGGGCGATCTCCTCGGGGGTTTGGGACTCCAGTTCAGCGGGATGAAAGGGGGAGAGGTAGTAGCCGGTGGAGGCCACGATCTGAAGGCCGGTGGCCTGGGATATGGTCCGCAGCTTTTCCACATCCCGGCCCAGGTCGATGGTGCTGACCTCAAAAGCTGATTGGATCCCGTCCTCCATCATCAGGCGGATCTCGGGGATGACCTCCTCGGGGGTGTCGATGCGGCTGATCCCGTCCTTCCGGATCCGATCCAGGTCGATGATGAAATGCTCATGGGCCAAGGTCATACCCAGGCGGGATCGGTCAATGTCGCCTAAAACGGTCCGAATCATATTCGATCAAACTCCTTACTGAAAAATAAGCAGGGCACCAATTCTGTTCCAAATCGGTGCCCTGCTTTCACGCGGTTTATTCTGGCTTACCCTCGGTCTTGTCGATCAAAGCCTGCACCAGAACGGGAACCAGGGCATCAGTATGCTCTTTCACATACCCGAAAGCCTTGTGGTTTCCGGAATAGACCTGGTGGCGGATCTCCTGGGGGGAGGGAAGCTTTCCCTGCCGGGATATGGTCAGACAGTTTCCGTAGCCCAGGACCATAATGGCCGTGGCCAGGGAGCCGCCACCGCCAGTTTGGCAGGAGCCAAGGTAGTAATCTACCTCGCCCTTCTTGACCAGCCGAGCGGCGATCATGTCGGCGTCGGCAAGGGCCTCCACCTGACCGGGGAACTGTTTGTCAATGATCTGTTTGGTCTGAGTGGAAGTCAGGCCGCAGCATTCGATTTTCAACATGGTTGGTTTCCCTCCTGTTTTAGTTGATCTGACTTAGGCCAGCTTTACAAAGCCGACAAAGATCATGAGGTTGTAAAGGACACCCACGACCACGGCGGCGATGGGGCCGACGGCGGACTTGGGCAGACGCTGACCGGTGACATCGTTCAGCACATAGAAGGCGCCCACGATCATCAGGCCCACGGCACCCCAAATGGCGTTGGCAGCCAGGAAGGAGCCGATCATCAGGGCCAGGCCGATGCAGGAGATCATGGAGTCACGGATATGATCGCCGCACTTGCTCAGCTCGGGGAACTTGGACAGGCCCTTGCCCAGCAGGCCCAAAAGCTGGAGCTCCAGGAACTCAACGGCAAAGCCGAGGATGGGGGCCAGCCACCAAGTGGGAGCCAGGGTGCCCACCAGCATACAGGTGGTCAGACCTACAGCCTGGTAGACGCCGGTGGCCAAAGAGGTGGAGACGATGAGGGGAATAAAGGCGATGATGACGCCGATCATGGCCAGATTGAAGGTGCTCAGGTCACCGGCCTGGACAGCAGCGCTCAGAACATAGGGCTGATAGGCCTGGGCCAGGATGTGGATGCCCAGCGCGTTCAGGGCGCCCTGGATGCACAGGAAGATCCAGTTGCCTTTGATGCGGGCTGCGTTCTTGGCGAAGAGGTTCAGCTCTTCGGAGTCGTTCTCAATGCTCTCGCCCTTGTTGCCCTTCATGGAGTAGACCATCAGGCAGATCATGCCGGCCAGCATGGCGAAGGTGTAGGGATAGAGGCTGATCTTTATGCCGCCGACAACGACCGTGCCCACCACAGTGCAGAAGATGTAGACGACTGCCTCAATGGCGGCGGTGATAATGCCCTTCTTGGCGCCGAACTGGCTGGCGATGGCCACGGCGGGGAACACGCAGAAGACGGGCAGGGCGGGGGTGGAGATCTGGGTCAGGTCGTTCAGGAAGTTATAGGGCAGGGCAGCGAAGGCCTGATTGATCAGCGAGGTGCCGAAGGCGCACAGAGCGCCCCAGAGGCCGCCGATGGAGAGGGCTACCCATTTATTGGGGGACCATGCACCCAGACAGTCGGTGGCAATCAGGGTCAGGTGGACGGCGATGAGGCCGGTGCCCAGCCACTGGCTGAAGCCAGCCAAGACCCAGCCGAAGCCCATGCCGGTGACGACCACGGCGAACTCGGGACGAGACATTCTGCCTTCCATCAGTTCGGGGAACACGGGACGGGCACCGTCGTTAAAGTTGGAGATGCACTTGTGGGACAGCAGACTGGCCCAGGCACAGATGGCGATCAGTACGATGGCCCGGAACATTAGGGGATATTGGAACGTAGTGATAATGCCTTCCATAAAATAGATCCTCCCTCTTTTTAAATAAAAATGTGGTACGGTCTTTCCTTACGCGGTTCCGTTGAGCTTGGCGATCAGGTTGTTCAGGTGGAGAAGCACATACTCCTGCTCAGTCTGGTTCAGGGAATTGTGGATGACTTCCTTGATGTTTTCCAGCATCTCCACCGAAAGGGGATAGCTTTCCAGCTCCTTCACCTCGTCGAAGGCCTCTCTCAAAAGAGGCTCTACCGGCTCGTGGGTGTTGTTGCGCCCGAAGGCGGCGCAGAGATGGGCCACAAAGGTGTCCGCATTCTCCTCGCAGAGCTCTATGTTGTACTTTTCCTTGAACATGGCGACAATGGCCAGCACATCTTTCACATCGTGCTCATTGATCATGCCGCCCTCTTGATAGAGCTCCAGCCTTTCCGTAAAATCCATTTCTTCCTCCTCACACATAAAGAGTAGTAGTTTTTACAGCCCCTCTCCAAGGGCTATGGACAGGCTTGGGATTTCACCACCACCTCCTCCTACTGTGTTCTGCCTCCCATCCGGGAGCCTGACCGGGTCTGCGCGATGGGACTTTATTTTCTCCCCCCAGACCGCATTCCCGCGGCCTGACCGGAAAACAAAAGTAGTTTGCCCAAGAGGGAAAGGAAAATATGTCACAATATATATTTTTTTGTACTTTCAAGGCGCAAGTGGAACAGTGAACGAAAGGGTGCGATTTGCTAAAATGTATATTATTTTGTACATTCGGCGTAAAAAACAAAATCCGATTTCTTCGGACCAAATTTTCAATAACTGGCAGGGGACTTTCCGGTTCGAACATCACTTTGGATCTTTCGCACCCGGGCTGGCTCCACATGTCGGCGGAGCAGCTGGCAGAGGGATTTTTCACCCGCCTTGACCACCAGGACGGCGGAGGAGAAATTCTCCTCAAAATCAGTTTTTAGTTCCTCGATATGAAGCCCTGCGTAACCGGAATCCAAAATATCGTCCAGGTTCCACACACCCACATCAATAATATTGTTCCGGATAGCCCCCACAGTCTGGTGGGCACGCAGCTCCACAAACTGGAGCCCCTTGATGCCCTGCGTGACACGTTCGGTGATGTGCCGCTGATCCAGGCTGGTTCTGTCGTAGGCCACCCGCATGCCGCTTTCGATGCCTTTGGCATCGGGGTCACGGAACACCAGAACATGGCGGGAGAGGTAGGTCCCGGGGCCCAGATCCACGGCGATCTCAATGTCGGCCTGGTTTTGGATGGCCTGCTCGGCGGCATAACGGGAGCAGGCAGTAAAAAGACATACGCCGGAATTTACCAGTTGAAAACGGTCCTCGGCACCCCGGGCAAAAACCAAGTTTACCGAAAAGGGGGCCAAAAGGTCATAGAGGGCGGTGGCCAGACCTTGGTAAGTGAGGGAGTAGGGCAGCGGCATGCTGCCCAGCAATTCCTTGAACAGGCTGCTTTCCTGGAGTTTGTGGTAATCCAGCTTCTCAATAAAAGAGCCCAGGTGACCTCGACTGATCAGGGTCACAGCTTGGCGGCTTTTCAGATATCCAAGACTATTCTGGATGGTACCCCGGGAGACCTGGAACCGCTCCATGTACTCGGAAATGGATGGGATCCGCTCCCCCTCCATCCGGCTCATCAGATCCTGAGCCATCCGGCTTACCGTAAGACCGGTCTTTTGATACAGCACGTCACGCATAGATTTTTTCATCCTTTCCTGTGGGACGTGCCGCATGGGCGGGAACAGATCATACTGGCAACATATAATTTATTGTATGTTCATGATAATATATTTTCTGCTTCCTGTCAACCCCTTTTGATATATTTTGCACAAATCAGGGAAAAAGAAAAGGAAGGGAACAGGGAAAAATGCCTTTTCCGCGGTTCAGTTCTCTTTCCTAAAATTGTCAATCAAAAATCCGCATATAAAATCTCCCCGAGGTAAAGATATGCTCGGATTCTCGATCCGAACAAAATCCAAAATTCAGAAAAAGAGGAGATGTCGATTATGAGTACCAATCCTGTTGTCCCCAGCGCTCGTGAGGCTCTGAACAAGTTCAAGATGGAGGCTGCTTCCCAGGTGGGTGTCAACCTCAAGCAGGGCTACAATGGCGATCTGACTGCCAAGGAGGCCGGCTCCGTGGGCGGCCAGATGGTCAAGAACGTGACACCCGTGCGAACTTTGAAATACATACGGAAAAGCCGCACGGCCGAGGGGCATGCGGTGGAAGTGACATATCAGTGCCAGGTAGGGGTATAGGCAAATACGGAAAAGCAGAGAAAATTGACTCCCTATTTTCGTTATAAAAACCATATATTTTTTATAACGAAATCGATTGCAAAATCGTTATAAAAAGTATATACTATTTATAACGAACGGAGATGGTAAAATTGAAACGGCCTGATTACTTAAAGCAAATACGGGAACGGATCAACCAAGCAGAAACCGGCGCCGTATTTATCCCCTCTGACTTTGCGGATATCGCAGAGACAGCCAAGGTGAATATGTGCTTGAAGCGGCTGAAAGAAAGCGGAGAGCTGACAAACCTGAAGCGTGGCGTCTACATGAAGCCCAGGTACAGCGCCCTGTTGGATCAGCCGGTTCCGGCCCGCTCAGACGATGTCGCCAAAGCGATGGCACGGAACTTTGGCTGGACCATCGTCCCCTGCGGCGATACAGCCTTGAATCTACTGGGACTGTCTACCCAGGTTCCGGCGGTCTGGTCTTATGTCAGTGATGGACCATACCGGAGCTATACCGTTGATGGGATAAAACTGCAATTTAAGCACACCGACCGAAAAAGCGAGATCATTGGCTTATCGGAGAAAACGGCCCTGGTGATTCAGGCGTTACGGGCAATCGGCAAAGAGAATATCACGCCAAAGGACATCAAAAAACTGTCGGGAAAGTTGGACGAAGCTGAAAAATCCCGCTTGCTCCTGGAAGGGCAGCGGGCGGCAGCGTGGATCTATGAAGCGATCAAACAGATTTGTAAAGGAGAAGACAAATGAAAGAGGTCGCACGGCGGGAAAGAAAAGAGCGGGAAGAACTGTTCCTTGTTACGGCAAGAGAAATTGGACTGCCGGAAGCAATGGTGGAAAAGGATTTTTGGGTCTGCTGGACACTGGACTACCTCTTTCATGATTGCCCCTGGGCGGCGCACTTGGCCTTCAAGGGCGGTACCAGCCTGTCCAAATGCTTCGGCCTGATTCAACGGTTTTCCGAGGATATCGATCTGATCCTGGACTGGCGGCTGCTGGGATATGAGAAGGACGAGCCCTGGACGGAGCGGAGCAAAAACCAGCAGGACAAATTCAACAAGGAGGCCAACGCCCGGACAGAAGCATTCCTGCAAGAGACTTTTTTGCCGCAATTACAGGCGGACTTTGGGAAACTGCTGGACGACGAATTTTCTCTTTACATAGAGGAAGATGATCCGCAGACGGTGTGTTTTGGCTATCCCAAGTCCTTTCAGGAGGGAAGCATCCTGCCGATGGTTCGGCTGGAGATAGGGGCTTTGGCGGCATGGACGCCCGCAAAGCGGACGGAAATCATCAGCTACGCCGCCCAGCAGTATCCCCATGTGTTCCAATACGCCACGACCTTTATCCTTACTGTGGCCCCGGAGCGCACCTTCTGGGAAAAAGTGACCATCCTGCACAAAGAGGCCTTCCGTACCAACGGGAAATTCCCCGCCCGCTATTCCCGGCACTATTATGATCTGTGGTGCATGGACGCTTCCCCGGTCAAGGCCGCAGCGTATGGGAATTTGGAGCTGCTGGAACAGGTGGTCCGATTCAAGGAGCGGTTTTACCCGGCGGGCTCGGCCCACTACGAGCTGGCCAAGCCGGGCACCATGCGGCTACTCCCACCGGAGGACTGCGTCCCCCTTCTTCGGGAGGACTATGAACACATGAAAAATATGATCTTCGGTGAAACGCCGGAGTTTGAGGAGATTATGGACTGTATGGAGCGGCTGGAGCGAGAGATCAATGGGCTGTGAAATTCGAACAGGATGTTTTGAATACATGATATCAGCCCCAGGTCAAAGGACAATACTCGTTAGATGAATGTTTTGAAACCCTCCCCCGCTGAACGATAAGGAGGTTTTTATTATTGTTAATTTTGTCGAAATATAGTATAGTGTGTCTATGGCAAAGTATTTTGATTTTTAGAAGCGTGATTCATAAGGAGGTTCAAATATGACCTGTTCAGATGTTCTCAACTTGATTGCATTAATCGTGATTCCAATTCTCGTAGTTGTGATTGCTCATATGATACAGACCAACTCCGATAAGCGGAAAGGCAAAATACAGCTGCGGCAGTGAAATCAATTCCTGCCGCAGCTACTTTTTCATAGAAATATCATCTACATTATTTATTGTAGCTTGTTTCCAAGATATTGGCTATAGGTATAAATGTTATCAGCCCCAACTAAATCAGTCAAAAAAGCTTTGAAAGTGGCATCTATTGGTACTGATACAAAGAAAAACAATCGTTTTCTTGGTCTTGAACAACACACATAAAACAGATTCCGATTTCTTTCATAGGAAGTCTGTTTTCCATTTGGTATAGGGGTATGTCCTGTTATCATCGGTGCATAGGTTTCAAATTGATATTGGTTCCATCCCTTACTGATAACAAAGACAACGTTATCGTATTCTTCGCCCTTAACACCGTGTTCCGTTGAGAACTCTGCTTCAGGGTATAGGAATTCAATTGCCGCCCGAAATTGGCTGTAATCTAAATCTAAAACATCACGGATTGTTGCATCCAGTCCATAGATTGTATCAGGAGCATCAAAATACAGAT
>JAGBDQ010000052.1 GCA_017937415.1 Oscillospiraceae bacterium | reverse complement strand
GCGCGGGAGTAACCACCAGTGGGACTACGAAAATATCCCCGAGGCCACCGCCACCCGCTTTTATTGGAGCGGTTATGGCAAGATGCCGGAATGAGGGGGAAGCGCACCGTGAGAAAATATGTTCTCTGCATGCTGTTTCTCCTCCTTCTGACCGCCTGCCAGAGCACTCCTCAGCAGGCTGAGAGCCCCACGCCTGAACCCACGCCTACCCCGACGGTGACCGTTACCCCAACGCCCGAGCCCACGCCAAGCCCCACCCCGGAGCCCACATCCGTGGGCATTGAGGTGGATATCGGGGACGGAGAGCACAAATTTTGGGTGGAGGCAGAACTGGGAGATTGGTGTAACGAGTTTGAGAAAGAAGTGACCATTTCCATCTATTGTCGGGAGCTGGACCAGGAGCCCGTCCAGGTAATTGAGACTACCATGATCTCCGGCTTTCTGAAATTGAAGGCGGTGGATGCCGATTTTGATGGGGATATGGACTTCTATTTTCCTTGTCAGGTGGGGGCCAACAACGGCTTCTACTCTTTCTGGCTGTGGGACGGAGAGACGGGAACCTTCATAGAAGAAAAGGCGGGGCTTGGAAGCCTTTCCTATCCTTATTTTGAGCCGGAGGAAAAACTGATTCGCTCTCACATGCTGGACAGTGCCACTTGCAGTACAGACTTTATCTACACTTGGCGGGAGGGGGAACTTGTCTGCCTGCGCAGCGTATACCACGCCTATTCTGAGGATATGGAAACTGTCCAGGTGATGGTGTGGGACGAGGAGCTAGGGACCATCGAAAATACATATCCCCGGGATTCCAACTGGACCCAATGGTTGGACCTGGACTACCCCGGCGAATGATCCTTCACGGTAAAAAGAGAAAACACACCAGGAGGAATGACCATGTCAGAGCTCTGCAAAATGGACTGCTGCAAAAACTGCCCCCGCCGGGCGGAGTGCCCCGGCTGCGCTGAGACCGGGGGCCGGCCCTACGGCGGCGATTGCGTGGCTGCCCGGTGCATCGGGGAAAAGGGCCACGAGGCCTTCCTGGCCCTGAAAAAGACCCTGATCGGGGAGATCAACGGCCTGGGGATCCCGGAGCTCCATGTGGATGACCTGAATCTGCTCCCGGGGGCCTACGTCAATCTGGAGTATCTCCTCCCCAACGGGCGGACGGTCAAGCTGCTGCGGGATGAAAACATCTACTTCGGCAATCAGATCGAGGTCCCCGGCCGGGAGCGCTGCTACGGCGTGGTGGCTGATGCCGAATACATCTTAGTGTGCGAATACGGATGCGGGGGAAGCGACCCGGTCATTCTCCTGTATAAAAAGCGTATTCCACATGAAATCTAAATTTTTTCAAAAAATATGCCCGGGGGGTTTGCGCCCCGGGCTATTTTCTGCTATGATGGAAAAAACAGACCGAGAGAAAAGGAGCTGATTCTATGCGCGTCATTACCGGCACCGCCCGTGGGCGGAAGCTGAAGGAGTTTCCCGGCATGGACATCCGTCCCACCACCGACAAGGTGAAGGAGTCCATTTTCAATATCGTCCAGTTCGACATTGAGGGCCGGCGGGTGCTGGACCTTTTCGGCGGCACCGGCCAGCTTGGCATCGAGGCCCTCTCCCGGGGGGCGGAAAAGTGCGTTTTTGTGGACCAGTCCCGGGAGGCGGTGAAGGTCATCAAAGAGAACCTGGCCCTCACCGGCTTTGAGAATCAGAGCCGGGTGGTCCAGGGGGATTCCCTCAGCTTCCTGGGCTCCTGCCGGGAGAAATTCTCCCTGGCCTTCCTGGACCCGCCCTATGCCGCCGGGCTGCTGGACAAGGCCCTTTTGAAGATGGCCGAGATTGACATTATGACCGAAAATGGTATAATTGTCTGTGAAAGCGCCGCCGACCATATTTTGCCCCAGCTGCCCCCGCCCTACGTCATGGGCCGGGACTACCGCTACGGCAAGATCAAGCTGACCGTTTACCATAGAGCCCCAGAGGCATCAGGAGGGGAAACGCCATGAAGATCGCCATATACCCCGGCAGCTTTGATCCCATCACCCTGGGCCACCGGAACGTGATCAAACGGGCGGCAGGCTGCTTTGACAAGCTCATCGTCTGCGTCATGGTGAACGCCGAGAAGGTGAACACCGGCCTCTTTACCCCGGAGGAGCGGGTGGAGCTCATCCGCCGGGTGGTAAAGGACTTCCCCAACGTGGAGGTGGACTCCTCCAACGCCTTAGTGGCCGAGTACGCCAGGGAGAAGGGGGCCTGCGCCCTGGTGAAGGGCCTGCGGGCGGCCTCGGACTACGAGTATGAGCTCCAGATGGCCCTCATCAACCAGAAGCTGAACCCCAGGCTGGAGACCCTGTTCATCCCCTCCAGCGCCAAATATACCTATATCAGCTCCAGCGTGGTGAAGGAGATGGCGTCCTACGGCGCCGACCTGAGCGACTTTGTTCCCCGGGAGATCATTGGGGACGTGAACGAAAAAATCAAGGGCAAAAAATAGAAAAACGGGAGGAAATGAGCATGGCAAGCGGCGTCAATGAACTGTTGGATATGCTGTTCGAATCGGTGGAGGAGGCAAAGAACGTCCCTCTGTCGGGTGACAAATGTATGCTGGACCGGGCTGAGACTCTGGACCTGATCGACGAGATCCGGGGGGCTTTCCCCATGGAGCTGGCCGAGGCCAGGAAGCTTTTGGCCGCCCGGAACGATTATCTGGCCTCCGCCAAGCGGGAGGGCGAGCTCATCATCCAGCAGGCCCAGGAGAAGGCCAAGCAGCTCCTGGCCGAGGACGAGCTCCTGGCCAAAGCCAAGCGGGAGAGCGAGGAGATCCGCCGGGACGCCGAGGCCAAGTCCCGGGAGCTGAAGGTGGCGGCCAACCGCTACTGTGACGACGCCCTCCGCCGCACCGAGGAGGCCGTGGCCGAGGCCTACGACGAGATCAAAAAGTCCCGTTCCCGGTTCCGGGCCGCCGCCGCGGGCATGGAGCCCCCCCAGAGCCAGAGCCGGATCTATGACGCCGCCGCGGACGAGGATTAACACCCCGCAGCATTTCCGGCACAACATATAGTACCGATCCCCTCAAGTGGTCACAATCGACCTCTTGAGGGGATTTTTTTATCCACATTCCGGTGGAAAAAATTCAAAAAAAGTATTGCAATTTGGCGACCGAGCCGTTATACTGAAAAGGCAAAGTGGAGCAAAATGGAGCAACAGACCATAAAATGCCACCAAAGTGGGGGGTGAGGGCATGACCGGGACCTATGAACATTCCATCGACGCCAAGGGGAGACTGTTCATTCCTGCCAAGCTGCGGGAGGAGCTGGGCGTGTCCTTCCACCTGGCCATGGGTGTGGATTCCTGTCTTGCCATCTACCCCCAGGAGACCTGGGATCGCTTCACCGAGAAATTTGCCTCCCTCCCCATGAGCCAGTCCAAGGCCATGCGGCCCCTCTTTGCCAACGCCTCCAAGTGCGAGCTGGATTCCCAGGGCCGGATCGTGGTGCCCCAGAAGCTGCGGAAGTACGCCGGATTGGAGAAGGACGTGGTCATCATCGGCGTCAACGACCGGGCTGAGATCTGGGCCGCCGACGTGTGGAACGCCCAGGAGGAGGAAGAGATGACCCCCGAGAAGATGTCCGCCTGCATGGAGGCTTTGGGTTTCTGATGGAAGAATTTACCCACCGTCCGGTGCTGCTGGACGAGTGCATCCAGGGCCTGAACATCCGCCCCGATGGGATCTATGTGGACGGCACCCTGGGCCGGGCGGGCCACTCCATGGAGATCGCCAAACGGCTTACCACCGGACGCCTGTACTGCATCGACCGGGATATGGCCGCCATTGAGGCGGCCGGGGAGAATCTGAGGCCCTGGCGTGACCGGGTGACCCTGCTCCACGGAAACTTTACCGATCTGGACCGGCTGCTCACTCAGGCGGGAGCTCCTCCCGCCGATGGGATGCTGTTTGACCTGGGGGTGTCCTCCCCTCAGCTGGACGACGCCACAAGAGGTT
>JAGBDQ010000002.1 GCA_017937415.1 Oscillospiraceae bacterium | reverse complement strand
GTCTAACTTGGCAAAATTCTCGTTGATCTCGGTCATATGGAAATCATCCTGGGGGATCCAGGAATGAAGGTCGTAATTGGGTGTTTTGTTGGTTGACATAATATTCTCCTTTGCTTTGTTTTTTGCCCAAGGGCAAGGCTGTGTTTTTAGGGGGACTACTTTGAGGCCAAAGTAGCCCCCCTAATACCCCCCGAAAGCCCCAGGGAGGGGGGATTTCGATGTCTTCTCGTCTTCGACTCGGTCAAATCGGTGGACGCGTGCCACTGGCACGCACCGACCCTCCTGGACCCACCCCCTTGAGACGACCAAGGGAGGGGGACTGCGGTCCCCCTCCCATTGGATTCCGCCCCGGGCTGTCCTATCGGTAGATTAGTGGCCTGCGGGGTGCACTTCGTAGCAATGCTCCGGGCACGGGGGTTACACATAAGGGCATCAGGCCTGAAAAAGAGATATTTTCCCGCAAACAAATTCCCTCAGGAGGCAGTGCGCCTTCCTGAGGGAATTTTCTTATAAAACAGTATGGAAACCTGCCGCTGCCTTTACTCTACCGTTACCTCTCCGGTATAGGCGTTGACGGCCAGACGCCAGGGGGCGGTGTCGATCTCCACGAACCAGGCGGGCTCCAGGGTAAAGGGGCCGGCGCCGGAGAGGACATAGCCGGGATAAAGACGGTCGATCCGGGAGCAGATATAGCCCTGCTGGTTGAGGGCGTCCAGCAGACGGAGGAGGGCGGTGGCGGCAGAGAGGGGCTCCGCGGCGCTCTGGGGCTCGGCGGTGCCCAGAAGGGCGCGGAAGGTGAGGCTCACCGGGACGCTGCCGCTGCAGATCAGGTGCAGTGTCTCGCCGGGCAGGGGGACCTCCCCCCAGAGGAGGCAGGCCTCCACATTGAGCTCCCCCCGGTCGTCGGTCCGCCCGGTCTCCCGGAAGGCAAGGCCCAGCTCACTCAAGGCATTCCAGATATTCTCCTCGGTAAGGGGGCAGTTGGAGAAGTAATCCAAAACAGCTTCTCCGGAGGAGGAGACGGAGAGGACCCCGTAGGTCCCACGGTAGATGGTCCGGGTACCCATGGTCTCGGCGGCGGTCACCTCGCCCACCAAGAGGGCGGCCTGGCGCTCATCCATGGGGGCGGCAGTGAGCCGCTGAGGGGTGAGGCCGATGGCATCAGGAAGCTCCGTGGGCAGGAAGGAAATGCCGCTGTTCTCTAAAATTTGGAGCATACGCTCCCGGGTCTGCCGGTCATTCTGGGCGGTCCGCCAGGCCCGGACGCCAACCAGGGCCAGCAGAAACAGGTTGACGGCGACCAGCAGGAGCAAAATGATGTTTTTGATCTTTGTCCAACGCATGGCAGTTTCTCCTATTCCCCGGTCATCCAGCCGGCGGTCAGAGTGGCGGAAAGGTTGTCGCTGTACGAGAGCCGCAGCTTGCCGTCGGTGCCGGTCATGGAGCGCAGAGCGGCGGCGGCCAGGCGCGGCGAGGGGATCAGGGTGGTGGAATCGGTGGGGTCGTAGGTCCGGAGGATCAGGGTGAACTCGCTGATCTTATTGCCCTCAGTGACCATGCGGGCGCACCAGCCGGTCTCGCCGGTGGAGACCGGGATCCCGTTCAGCCGGGCCTCAAAGGTGATGGCCCAGCCGGACTCGGTTTCCTCGGCGCCCGTGAGGACGTAATCGGGCAGATCCTCAAAGGGTTCAACTGCCTGGCTGAGGAGCTCCCAGGCGGCCTGAGCGGCCTGGGAGGCGGTGGGAGATCCGGAGGAGGAAGAAATGGGGTAACGGGCCTCCTCCCCGGCGCGGTAGGTGAGCTTGCCCGAGGGGGAGACCTGGAGCCGGTCTCCGTTTTCGGTGACGGTGAGGCCGCCGGGGGTCTCGTAGGCGGAGTCGGTGCCCGAGAGAAAGTCCAGAGCGGTCAGGAGCCGGGCCAGAGCGGCCCGGTCCCCCACCAGATCGGGGGAAGCGGCAGAGTAGACCTGGGGCCTTGGAGTACTCACCGGGAGGAGAACATAGAGGTCCAGGGCGGAGTAGGCATCGTCATCGGCGGCCAGGGCGTAAGCAAAGGCGGCTCCGTTGGGGCTGAAATCCTCCAGGACCTGGGAGACAGCCGCGTCATAGGCCAGTTGGGTGGGGGCGCTGTAGCAGCTGGCCCCGTCCCGCCAGGCCAGGATGAAACGGTCACCGTCCCGGGCCAGGACCAGGGCCTCGGCCTGGCCGGTGAGGGATTCCCCCACCCCCAGCCAGGCGGAAAGGACAGAGAGGGGGATCTTGCCCTGGAAGGCACAGTAGATGCCGGGGGATTCCAAAAGGGTCCGCCAGTTCCTCTGGGTGAGGACGGCGGGGGACTCAGCGGTGGAGAAGGCCTCCCCCAAAAAGGGGGAGAGGCGCTGGAACACCCGGGACAGGGCGGCGGCATCATAGCTGACGCCGTAGCTTCCCATGGAGTTGGTCACCCGGAGGGCGTAGGGGGTCAGGGCGTCCTCGTTGGGGAAGGTGGGGTCCTGGACCACCGGAGGCACCGGGGCTACCCAGCCCCGGAAGTGGGTGGCCATGGGGGTCTGCCAGGCCAGGAAAATGGCCGAGCAGGTCAAAAGCACGATGAGCAGGTCCTTCAAAAGCTCCACCAGCCGCCTTGCGCCGGTGGGGCGGGCCACCTTGGGGGTCTTACGCCTTGCCATAACGGGGGCCCTCCACGGGGAGCTCCACCCGGATGGTGAGGCCGGGGGTCTCCTTCTCTACGATGCGGATGTCGCCCTGGTGCTGGTCCACGATCTCCTTGGCGATGGAGAGGCCCAGGCCGGTGCCTCCCGACTCCCGGGAGCGGGCCTTGTCCACCCGGTAGAACCGCTCAAAAATGCGCTCCCGGTCGGACTGGGCGGGGATGCCGATGCCGTTGTCGGCCACCTCCAGCCACACCCGGTCAGCTCCGGCCATGCCGGCCGAGACTTCGATCCGGCCGCCGTCGGGGGTGTACTTGATGGCGTTGGAGACGATGTTCATCATAACCTGGGTGATCCGCTCCCGGTCGGCGGTGATCCGGGGCAGGCCGGGCTCCAGTTGGGTGGTGATGGTGTGGCCGTGGCGCTGGGCCTCCAGCAGGTTGGCATTGACCATAGACTCGATGGCGTCGGCGAAGGAGAACTCAGTCAGGTTCAGTTCGCTGCGGCCGGAGTCAAAGCGGGAGAGGGTGAGCAGGTCCTGGACGATGTGGGCCATGCGCTCGGACTCGCTGAGGATCACGTTGAGGAAGCCCTTCTCGGTGTCCTGGGGAAGGGCACCGGCGGAATCTACCAGAGTCTCGGCGTAGGAGTGGATGTTGGTGAGGGGGGTGCGCAGCTCGTGGGACACGTTGGCCACGAACTCCTTGCGCATCTCCTCGGTGCGGTGCTGCTCGGTGACGTCATGAATCACCACCAGCACACCGGCCTGGTGGTCCTTGTCGAAGGGGGCCAGCAGCAGCTCCAGGCTCCGCTCCCCCTGCTCCAGGCTGGCGGCCACATAGCCCTGGCTTCCGGGCTCCAGCACTTCCTCGATGGAGGCAATGTCGCCAAAAAGGGCGTCATAGTCCACGCTGCCCCCAATGGGCAGGGCCCGGCCCAGTTTCTCCTCGGCGGCGGGGTTGGACTGGATGATGTGGCCGCTCCGGCTGAAAGCCACCACACCGTCGGTCATGTGGAGGAAGAGGGTGTCCAGCTTGTTGCGCTCGTTCTCCACCTCCTGAAGGGTGCTCTCCAGCTGGTGGGCCATGTCGTTGAAAGTGGCGGTGAGCACGCCGATCTCGTCCCGGGAATCCACCTCGATCTTCTGGGAGAAGTCGCCGGAGGCCACTTCCTCGGCGCCCTCGGTGAGCCGTTCGATGGGGGTGATGAGGGTCTTGGACAGCAGGAAGGAGAGGAGGATAGAGATGACGATGCCGAAGGCCAGGGCCTCTAAGATCAGGGTAACAAGCTGTCCGGTGAGGTTCTGGACGGTCTGCTTGTTGTCCCGGATATAGACCACATAGCGCTGTCCGCCCCGCTGGAGGGGAATGGCCACGTCCATATAGCCCAGGGACACGTCGGACTCGTCTCCCACCTCCCCGCTGAGGGCGGCGGACAGGTTGTAGGTCAGCTCCAGAACGGTGTTCTCCGTGTCGGTGGAGCCGGCCAGGTATCTCCCGGTGACTCCGTCCAGCACGTAGTAGTTCCGGGTCAGGCCGTCCACGCCCAGGTCGCCGGTGTGGGTGCGGAGCATCTGGGCGATCTGCTCGGCCCCGTTTTCCTCATCCCCGGCGGCGCTTTCCAGGTCGTGGAAGAAGTCGGCGTCGTTCTGGAACACCGACTGCATCTGGGAGTAGAACTGCTCCAGGTAGAACTGGGAGACCGAATTGACCAGAAAGGCCCCCACCACGGTCATGAGGGAGATGATGAGCAGGGTCATGATGAGCATGAGCTTCATGTGCAGGGAGCGGAACATGGGGGGTGCCTCCTTTCACTTGTGATTAGTCGGGCAGTTGCTGAAAATCAGCTTTGATATACTGTCAATTCTATTTCATGGCCCTCGTTATACAGCGATTCAGTCGCATCTTTGTAAAACACCAAATTCGATATTTTTATGTAGGAAATTTCCGACAAGTCTTGTTCAATTAAGAACGCTCCAAATACTGCTAACTCACTGTTGTCTTTATAATCATACCATGTCAATCTTGATATGTGACGAAGTACTTCAGAATTCTCCTGAACACTGTATTCCAAAGCATCTCCGTTTTTGAGCTGAACCATCAGCTTCGCCTGCTTAAATTCTAAGCAGCTCCCTTGGTTTACACTGGGCTGGGTCAATCCAATGCTAAACAATAATTCATTGGCATTAAATACATCTGACTTCTCAAAAGAGAAATTCTCAATACAAAATATGTCTAAATCAATGTCAAAATCATCCTTGGAAACCTGTTGGAATTTCTCATACATTTCTTGATATTGTCCAGAGTACCAATCAATTCTGTTCTTCGCATAAATACCGATAGTTGATGTGATCACTGTAGTGAGAGCCAATGCCAAAGCGACTGCCTTTTTCTTGCTCCGACTTGCACTTTCGACCGCTTGTCGGGTGGTCTTCTGCATATCCAGCTTCATTCGCTCTATCTGTTCTCTGGCTTCTGCCAAAAGGGTGTCAAGAGATGTAATCTTATCGCCTTTTGTTGGGGGAGAAGTATAATGTGCAGCATATTTGCTCAGCTCCGCAAACAGCTTGTCGATCCCGGCATCTTCAAGAACTACGGGACGATTGAGAATGTGTTGCAACGCGTCTGACAAATCTCTTTCCGAAACACAAAACTCTGTTGATACAGTACTCTGCCGTTCTTGAAAGGTCACCCTTGACGCATCACAATTTGGATTTGTGAATACAACAACCGAATAGCAGGGTACCCCAGGATAAAGTCGCTGTAGAGCCTGAATGTGATATTCATTTTGCTTTAACGGATTCAGGAAGGGCTGATTCTTTGCCGTGCGGAAATACTGCGTCCAGTTTTCCTCCTCCGGGTTTCCGTAAATTGTTCCTTTAAAGTTTTTACATTCAAAAGAAACAAGTCCGGTTTTACAAATCAACAGGCAATCTATTTCCGTGGATTTAGTTCCATACCCTGTCGGAACATTTACATTCATTAAAACCTTTATATTTTCATCAAGGAAATGATCCATCAAGGCGCAAAAAACCTCAAATTCCCCGTCGTACCCAATGGCCCGCATTTCTTCGTTCTCCTGATGATTTTTTGAAATGTCTACGCCCGAAGCATGACGGTACAGTTCTTCATGATCCATTCCATTCACCTTCTCATCAAAACAGCTTGTCCGGCAAATCAAGCCCAGCATCGGACTACATTTCGGGAGGGGCAAGCCCCTCCCCTACGACAAGGAACAAGGTAATTTCGTTCCGTAGGGGCGGGTTCCAAAACCGCCCGCGTCTCATGCCGCGGGGCTGCGGCTCACTCCGCCCGGAACAGGTAGCCCAGTCCCCGGCGGGTGATAATGAAAGCCGGGTTGGCCGGGTCGTCCTCCAGCTTTTCCCGGAGCCGCCGCACGGCCACGTCCACCGCCCGCACGTCTCCCATGAAGCCGTCGTAGTTCCAGACCTTCTCCATCAGGGTCTCCCGGGAGAAAATGTGCTCGGGCTCTGCGGCCAAAAACCGCAGCAGCTCAAACTCCTTGGGGGTCAGGTCCAGGGCGCTGCCGTCCTTGTAGGCCATGAGGGTGTCGCTGTCGATGAGCACACGGCCACGCTCCAGGCGTCCGGTCCCGGGTCCCTCGGGGGCGGTGGGGTGGGCGGTGAGGAGCTCGGTGCGGCGGATATTCACCTTCACCCGGGC
>JAGBDQ010000051.1 GCA_017937415.1 Oscillospiraceae bacterium | reverse complement strand
TCCCCAAGGAGGGGGCTTTCCCCGTGCGCTGCCGGACTATCGACTCCAAGCTCACCTCCCAGCAGCGCTGCGGCGCCGTCCTCCGGGCCGCCGTGGGGGACAGGCTTTGCCAGGCTTACGGCCTTCCCCGAATGCCCGAGTCGGGGGGCGAGTATCAGATCCGCCTGACCATGCTGAAGGACGTGGCCGAGCTCTCCATCGACACCTCGGGGCCCTCCTTACATAAGCGGGGCTACCGGGCCCTCAGCGTGGAGGCTCCCCTGCGGGAGACTCTGGCCGCCGGAATGGTGATCCTCTCCCGCTACCGGGGGAAGGGCCCCTTCCGGGACCCCTTCTGCGGTTCGGGCACCATCCCCATCGAGGCCGCATTGATCGCAAAAAACCGTGCCCCCGGCCTGAACCGCGGCTATTCCGCGCAAAGGTGGTCCTGGCTGCCCC
Source organism: Oscillospiraceae bacterium (assembly GCA_017937415.1). Classification (GTDB taxonomy): domain Bacteria; phylum Bacillota; class Clostridia; order Oscillospirales; family Oscillospiraceae; genus Vermiculatibacterium. Next base: position 2,602 of record JAGBDQ010000051.1, on the reverse strand, counting down.
CCAGTCTGTGGGAGGAGGAAAAGACCAGGGCCAGAGATTTGGAATTTAACAGTACTTACGATATTCAGGGCTCGGACATGGACCCTGCCGCCGTGGCCCTGGCCAAAGAGAACGCCGCCAAGGCTGGGGTGGGGGAGCTGGTCCGGTTCTCTGTGGCTGACGCCCGGGCCTTCGCGCCCCAGGAGCCCGAGGGAAGGGTGGTCACCAATCCCCCCTACGGGGAGCGGCTTTCCGACAAACATGAGGTGGAGACCCTCTACCGGGAGTTTGGCCGGGCTTGGAAAAAGGTCCCCCCGGGCTGGAGCCTGAGCCTTCTCTCCTCCCACACCGAGTTTGAGCGGACCTTCGGCAAACCGGCGGCAAAAAAGCGGAAGCTCTACAACGGTATGCTGAAATGCGACCTCTTTATGTACCAATAGGAGAAAACACTGCGAAACAGAAAGAAAAAGTGAAAAGTAGTGAGGAGGCGACCGGGGCCCCCGCGGAAACGCGGAGCGTTTTCGTGGGGAGAGGAGGAGCCCCGGAATGAGTGAGCTTTCGGCTTTAGCCGGAAGCGAATGATATGGAGGAGGCGACGACGATATGCGTCACGTTTTCATCATCAACCCCGTGGCGGGGAAGCGGCGGGACCGCCGGGTCCTGTTGAGTAAGATCGAGCGGGCCTTTCCCCGGGGCGGGTACGAGGTCTTTACCACCCTGGGAGCAGGGGACGCAGAAAACCTGGCCCGGCGGGTGGTGTCCGACGGGAAGCCAGCCCGGATCTACGCCTGCGGCGGGGACGGCACCCTGAACGAGGTGGTCAACGGCGCTGCCGACTGCAGCTATGTGGCGGTGACCAATGTGCCAACCGGCTCGGGCAACGACTTTCTCCGGGTCTACGGCAAGAAGGGCCGGGCCCGGTTCGAGGACATCACCGCCCTCCGGGACGGCCCCCAGAGCCCCATGGACCTGATCGACTGCAACGGCAAGCTGGGCCTTGATGTGGTGTGCGTGGGGGTGGACGCCCGCACGGCCGCCGATGTACACCGCTACAAGCAGAACCCGCTTTTGACGGGCACGGGGGCCTATGTGGCCTCCCTGGTGGAGAACGTGGCCAAGGGCATCACCCGGTGGATGAAGGTGGATATGGGGCCCCACCATTACAGCGGGGAGGCGGCCCTGCTCTGCGTCTGCAACGGCCGGCACTACGGCGGCGGTTTCTGCCCCATGCCCGAGGCCATCCCCGACGACGGGGTGCTGGATATGCTCATGGTGAAAAAGGTCTCCCTGCCCAAGTTCGCTCAGTTGGTGGGGAAGTACGCCAAGGGGCAGTACAAGGAGATCGACCCCTCCATTTACCTGAGCTGGCACGGGGACAGGGTGGATCTGGAGCTGATGGAGGAGGGGGCCGCGGTGGTGGACGGCGAGATCGTCCGCGGACAGTCCTTCCACATCTGCCTGTCCGACAAAAAAGTGAACTTCTTCCGGCCCGCCGATGTGTTTTATGAGGTGATGGAGGAGGAAAAGACGGCGGCGGCCTCCGGCGTGTGAGCAAAAATTGACTTTTGAAGACAAAAAAGGGCGGGGTGCGGATTATTCGCACCCCACCTTGGCAGATTATCTTTCGGTCATTCGTTGAAAGGACTATGAAACATGAGAATGAAAATATGGAGAAAAAGAGGGATTGCTTTAGGCCTGTGTGTCTGTCTGTCCCTGTGCCTGACAGGATGCCGGCCCGCAGCCAGTCAAAACACACCTGGTACACCAACAGAGAGCAGCACACCTTCCGCCAGCAGATGGCAGGTGGATGAGAATGCATTGACCGACGAATACCTCATCTCCCTGATCAGTCGAATGGAGATCGGCTTGACTGGTACCAACAGCTTCGCTTTTTCTGCCCCCACTGAATTGTCAGAGACGGAACTCTATCTCTGCTTTCTGCTGCTGTCCGACTACGATGAGCTGGAAGCAAATTACTGGGACTCGGAAAACCAGGTTTTTATCTTCACCGGCAATGTCATCACCGCCAAGTTGGCAAAATATTTCAAAGACTTTCACTTCGACATTACCCAGGACCCCGAATATGACGCCCAGGCAGATGCCATCGTCACCCCATTGGCCTCAGGCTTTGGCGGCGACCGCCAGCTTATCCTGACAGACAAAAGCCTGGACGGGAATACGGTCACCTTCACTGTGGATTTTTATGGCGTTGACGACAATGTGGAGGAGACAAATCCCTATCAGGCCAAGACCTATACCATCGAATTCTACGATGGCGGGTACTACTATCTATCTGCGGTTATTATTTGAAATCAAGAGAATCCTTCTCCGGGGAAAGCCGCCGGCGGATTGTGAACAGAAATTGAATTTTTCGGAATCGACCCTCTTTTTTCCAAAAAGGGGGTTGATTTTTTTACCGGGGAGAGGTATTATCATACTTGCGGTTAGCACTCGGGGAAAAAGAGTGCTAATCCCATAACAGGTAGTTCAAAAAATTATTATATAAGGAGGAACCAAAGTTATGAAGCTGAAGCCTTTGGGTGACCGTGTGGTCATCAAGATGATGGAGGCCGAGGAGAAGACCAAGTCCGGCCTGATCCTCACCGGCAGCGCCAAGGAGAAG
>JAGBDQ010000050.1 GCA_017937415.1 Oscillospiraceae bacterium | reverse complement strand
CAGTATGACCTGATCCTCCCCATGGGGGAGGATATGCGCATCCCGGTCATGGAGCACTATGCCGGGGCCCCATATCACCGCAGGGAGGATCTGGAGTTGGCGGTGAAGATCCTTTTGGAAACCCATCCGGAATACCGGAAGGCCGCGGAGGCGTATCTGTCCGGAAGCAAGTGTTACTTCGGCAATATTTTCATTGCCGGTCGGGAGGTTTTTCAGGATTACTGCGGCTGGCTGTTCCCCCTGCTGGCGGAGTTCGACCGCCGGGCGGACCTGACGGGCCGCGGCCCCCAGGAACAGCGGGTGGACGGCTACCTGGCCGAGCGGCTGCTGGGGATCTGGGCCACCCATCACCGGGAGCTGCGGCAGTTAGAGCTCCCCCGGGTCCACTTCATTGAGGATCCGGCCCAGCGGTGGAAAGCACGGCTGCTCAATTTCCTGCTCCCGCCGGGGAGCAAGAGGCGGAGCGTGGTAAAGAAGGCGGCGAGGTGAGAAAGGATTGGCTCAGGTATCAGTCGTTATTCCGATTTACAACATCCAGCGGCATCTGCGCCAATGCCTTGACAGCATAGCGGGACAAACGCTGACGGATCTGGAGATCCTCTGCGTGGACGACGGCTCCACGGACGAAAGCCCAGAAATTCTGGCCGAGTACGCCCGTAAGGACAGTCGATTTCAAATCATCACCCAGCCCAACGGCGGTCCCGGTACGGCAAGAAACACCGGTATGGCACGGGCTACGGGAAAATATCTCATTTTCCTGGACTCCGACGATTGGTTTGAGCCGGACTTTCTGGCGCAGATGGTTGCGCGGGCGCAGGAGACTGGGGCCGATGTGACCATCTGCCGGGCGGTGGAGTTTGACACCGGGACCGGAAAGGAACTGCCCTCGGAGTGGATGCTGAAAAGCGGCTATCTGCCGGGGGAGGTCTTCTCCCCGGAGGAGATCCGGGAGCATATCTTTCAGTTTACCTACGGCTGGCCCTGGGACAAGCTGTACCGGACAGATTTTGTGAAGAGTGCCGGGCTGTGCTATCCGCCCTTGCCGAATTCGGAGGATCTGGTCTTTGTGTTTCAAAGTCTGGCCTTGGCCGAGCGCATTTCCGTTGTATCCCGCCCCCTGGTCCACCACCGGGTCAACCGCATGGATTCCGTATCCAATTCCCGGCACTGTGATCCCGAGGTTCCCTATGAGGCTCTGGCGCTGCTGCGGCAGGGATTGGAAAAGCGGAATGTGTATTCCCGATATGAACGCAGCTTTCTCAACTGGGCCATGGAGTTTTTGGTGTGGAATGTGGCCAATATGGGGGAGAAAACGGCTCAACGGAAGTATTTTGATCAACTGAAGCGGGTGTGGCTTCCGGCCATGGAGTTTGACGCCCATTCCCGAAGCTATTACGAAAACAGTTTTACCTATCAAAAGTACCGGCTGGCTAAATACGCCCCCTGGCCGGTGTTCTCTGGGGTCTTGAGAACCTATAAACGGTGGAAAGGGAGAGCGGAACGTGGAAACAGCCGATGAGCTTCGCTCCCTTCAGTTGGCGGAGCTGGAGATCCTGCTGGAATTTCAGCGGGTCTGTGAGAAATTGGGACTGCGGTATTACCTGACGGCAGGCACCCTCCTGGGAGCCGTGCGGCACAAGGGGTTTATCCCCTGGGATGATGACATTGATGTAGCCATGCCCCGAAGGGACTATGACCGGTTGGTCCAGGAGGGTCCCGGCCTTTTTGATCCCCGGTATATCTACCAGGAGTACCGCACAGAGCCCAACTTTCCCTACTATTTCGCCAAACTCCGCAAGCGGGACACTGTAGTGGAAGAACCGATCCTGCGGGCCATTCAGATGGAGCAGGGCATTTATATCGATATTTTTCCCCTGGACCGCTGCCCGGACGGAGATCGGCGGGCCACGCTGCTGTTTAAGGGGATCGAGCTTTTGGACTGCGCGGTCCTGGCCCGGGTAAGCCCGGAATTTGCCTGTGGGTATCAAAAGCCCTATATGCGGCTCCTCTGGGGCCTGCTGCGGCGATTTCCCAACCGCTGGCTGTTCGCTCTGCGGGAGGGAACAAGGAAGCTGCTGGGCACGGGCGGAGCACGGCTTTGCACCGCGGGCGGCCATCACGGCTATCCCCGGGAGGTCTATCAACCGGAGTGGTTCCGCCAAACGGTGGCGCTGAAATTTGAGGGTCACGGCTTTCCAGCCCCCTGCGGCTGGGAAAAGCTGCTGGAAAATATGTACGGAGATTATATGACCCCGCCGCCCGAGGAGGGCCGGCAGGGACATTTTAAGGAATAAGCAAAGAAGGAGAGAACGGAATGAAACGGGTCATCACTTACGGAACCTTTGATCTGCTCCACTATGGGCACATCAATCTGCTCAAGCGAGCAAAAGCGTTGGGGGACTATCTGATCGTCGCCCTGTCCACCGACGAATTCAACTGGAACAGCAAGCAGAAAAAATGCTACTTCAGCTACGAAAAGCGCAAGCAGCTTCTGGAGGCCATCCGCTATGTGGACCTAGTCATCCCGGAGGAAAACTGGGAGCAGAAGACAAAGGATGTGGAGCTGTACCAGGTGAACACCTTTGTGATGGGCGATGACTGGGAGGGAAAGTTTGACTTCCTGAAAGGCCAGTGCGAGGTAGTCTACCTTCCCCGCACCCCGGAGATTTCTACAACGCAGATCAAAAAGGAGCTGGGGAAGTGAAAAAGCAACTGAAAGATTTCTTGGGGAAAATAAAAAAGTTTCGTAGCAAGTGGTGCGAATCCTCACGGAACTCAGCATATTTTATCCATTATCAAAAATGTAAAGTGCGTCCCGATGTGGTGCTGATCGAATCTCGTTCTGGCGAAGATTTTGCCAGCAATATGTTCTATATCGCAAAAGAGATGGAAAAGAGGGATCTAAATATTTACGTTCCCTACAAAGAAAAAGGGAAAGATAAGATTAAAAATATCATTCAAACGGGTGGTTTTTCTAATATTCAAATGGTCCCTATGTATTCCCATAAGTACTACAAATTATTAGCAGTGGCAAAGTACCTATTCAACGATGTTTGCTTTGACTGGAAATATATTAAGCGGCCAGGGCAGGTTTACGTTAACACCTGGCATGGAACACCGCTGAAAACCATCGGGTTTGATGTAACCAAAGAAAAATATGTCATGGGAAACATCCAACGCAACTTGATAATGGCTGACTATTTGACCTCTCCCAGCGACTATTTCACTGAGAAGATACTTTATGCCTATCATATTGACAAGTTGTTTCCGGGGACTATCCTACACTCAGGCTATCCCCGTAACAGTGTCTTTTTTGACCAGTCTCTTCGGGCCGGCACGCGCTCTGCTTTGGAATTGGGTAACCGACAGATGATTGTGTATATGCCCACCTGGAGGGGCTCACATGCCACCCCCACTCAGGGCAACATTCTTCAGCAGCATCTCGCTGAGTTGGACACATTACTGGATGAAAATCAGATCCTATATGTCAAACTCCACAATATGGACCGACAGAGTGTTCAGCTGGAAGACTTTATCCACATCCGGGAATTTCCTGGTCAAATGGAGTGTTATCAAGTCTTGGCTGCCGCTGATTGCTTGATTACGGATTACTCCAGCGTATTTTTTGACTTTGCCAATAGTGGACGCAAAATTATTCTCTTTCCCTATGATAAAACGGAGTACTTTGCCCAGCGGGGCGTCTATTTCAGTATGGACACTCTTCCTTTCCCACAAGTAATGACACCTCAAGCTCTGGCCGATGAACTCAGGACACCTATGGAGTATAACGATAAGGCTTTTCGAGCTGCCTACTGCACTTATGACAAGCTGTCGGCGGCAACCGATATTGTGGCCCATGTTTTTAACGAGCAATCCTTGGAGGAGCAGAAAATTGCACCCAATGGCAAAAAGAATATTCTTATTTATTGTGGAGGCATTACGCTGAAAAACGGGATTATTACTTCTCTCAAAAATCTTCTGTCAGGGTTGGATTTTAATCAGCATAATTACTTTTTTTCTTTTACACGGCAAGGGCTGAGGTCCCAGCCGTTCTTAATAGATGAATTACCTGAAGGAATACAACTCTATCCAATTACCAGCCCCTTGCAACCGTCCCTGCTGGAGGCATGGTGCTATCGAAAATATTATCACCAGCGAAAAAACAAGCGGTTCTATAAGTACTACTGGAGCCGTTTGATTCAACGCGAGATGGAAAAGCACTTTCCTCACAAGCTATTTAATACGGTAATCGACTTTGAAGGCTATGGAACCCACCAGATGGTCCCTATTCTCCAAAGGTATCCAGGTAAACGGATAATATTCGTCCATAATAATATGGTTGACGAAATGAATTCCAAGAACAGTCAACATCCCTATATTTTGCGGGATGCCTATCGCACCTTTGATGTAGTGGCTATCGTTTCAGAAGACTTGTGGGATTCAACGCAACGGATTAGTAGGAGGGGTGACAATATTGTTGTACTCCAGAATTCACACAACTATGAAGGCATTCAACGGCGAGCAGAGCTACCCATTACTTTTGAACGTGACAGCGAAATACGAACCTGGAATCCCGGCGGAGTAAATGGAGTCCTTTCTGGAAAGGGATATAAATTTATTACTATTGGCCGTTTCTCCCCCGAAAAAGGACATATGCGGTTATTAGATGCCTTTGATAGCTTTTGTGATCGGTACACCGATACCCAACTCATTATAATCGGCGGCTATGGAGTACTATATGGTGCAACGATACAGCGGGTTCAAAAAATGCGGCATTGGAGAAATGTCACAGTAATTAAATCCATGCAAAACCCCATGCCCATACTAAAACAATGTGATTTATTCATTCTTTCTTCCTTGTATGAGGGACTTGGGTTGGTTATGTTGGAAGCCGATTGCCTGGGGGTGCCATCCCTTGCCACGGATGTGGATGGGCCTCGCGGATTTATGCAAAAGTACAAGGGCCACTTAGTAGAAAGCTCTGTTGAAGGAATCCTACAAGGGATGTATGACTTTGTAGACGGTAAAGTGCACACCCTTGATATTGACTACGCTGAATATAACCATCAGGCTTTTGACAGTTTTGAAGCATTGCTGTAAGGAGATTATTGTATGGAGGCAAAAATCATGCCGGCCTTCCCCGGGCCTAATAATATACCGATTGTCTTTTCATCCAACCAGGCATTCGTACCTGTATT
>JAGBDQ010000049.1 GCA_017937415.1 Oscillospiraceae bacterium | reverse complement strand
CGGCCACAATGGCGGCGTAGAGGGGGGTAAACCACCCCTCCTCCGGGTCTTTCTCGCCCCGGAAGCCAATGTTGTTGCCGAAGGACATTTTCATCACGGCCTCGGCCACGCTGTCCTCCACAGCCCAGGCCGCCTTCACCTTGCCCGCCTGGCAGAGGGCATGGAAGGCCTCCCACCCGGCCTTGATCTCCGCCGGGTCCCTGCCGGTAAAGCGGTACACCGGGTGACCGGCTTCCTTGAATTCCGGGGAAACCACCTCCCCCGCCTTGATGGGAGCGATGGCAAAGGAAATGAGGGTGGGGGGCACGTCCTTATCCATAAAGGAGCCGGACATGGAATCCTTGCCGCCGATGGCGGCGGTGCCGTAGTCCAGCTGGGCCTGCAAGGCCCCCAGCAGAGCAGAGAAGGGCTTGCCCCAGCGCCGGGGATCCTCCCGCAGCCGTTCAAAGAACTCCTGGAGGGTAAGATAGGCTTTCCTGTAGTCGGCTCCCGAGGCCACGATCTTGTTGAGGGAGGTGACCACATTGTCCATGGCCCCGTGGAAGGGGTCGAGGGAAGTACGGTCCGGGTCGCAGCCCCAGGCCATGACACTGGCCTGGTCGGTCTCCTGGCCGGGCAGCACGGGAAGGAGCGCCGCCATGGCCTGGGCGGGAGTCCGTTGGGTCTTTCCGCCGAAAGGCATGAGCACACTGCCCGCCCCGATGGTGCCGTCAAACCGCTCCACCAGGCCCCGGCGGGAGGCGGTCTTGAGGCTCCCGGCCATCTCCCGCAGATTTTTGAATTTCGCCTTGCCCATGGAAGCGGGATCGGCGGCGGGCACCGATACTTTGGCGTGCTTCACGGCGCCGTTGGTGTTCAAGAATTCCCGGCTCAGGTCGGCGATGGTCTTTCCCTTCCACCGCATGACCATGCGGGGGCTCTCGGTGACCACGGCCACCCGGTAAGCCTCCAAATTCTCGGTGGCCGCCAGGGCCATGAACCTGTCCGCGTCCTCGGGAGCCACCACCACCGCCATCCGCTCCTGGCTCTCCGAAATGGCCAGCTCAGTGCCGTCCAGACCGTCATACTTCTTCCGCACGGCATCCAGGTCGATGGTAAGGCCGTCTGCCAGCTCGCCGATGGCCACGCTGACGCCGCCGGCCCCGAAGTCGTTGCACCGCTTGATCATGCGGGTAGCCTGGGGGTTCCGGAAGAGCCGCTGGAGCTTCCGCTCCTCGGGGGCGTTGCCCTTCTGGACCTCGGAGGCCATGGTGGTGAGAGATTTTTTGTTGTGGGTCTTGGAGGAGCCGGTGGCCCCGCCGATGCCGTCCCGGCCGGTGCGACCCCCCAGCAGGATCACCACGTCCCCGGGCTCGGGCCGCTCCCGGCGGACGTTGGAGGCCGGAGCGGCCCCCACCACGGCGCCGCATTCCAACCGCTTGGCCACATAGCCCTCGTGGTAGACCTCCGCCACATGTCCGGTGGCCAGACCGATCTGGTTTCCATAGGAGGAATAGCCCGCCGCCGCCGTCTGGCAGAGCTTCCGCTGGGGCAGCTTGCCCTCTAAGGTCTCGGCGAAGGGGGTGCGGGGATCTCCCGCCCCGGTGAAGCGCATGGCCTGGTGGACGAACACCCGGCCCGAGAGGGGATCCCGGATGCAGCCGCCGATACAGGTGGCGGCGCCGCCGAAGGGTTCGATCTCGGTGGGGTGGTTGTGGGTCTCATTCTTGAACATGAGAAGCCAGTCCTCCACCTTCCCGTCCACCACGGCGGGGACATGGATGGAGCAGGCGTTGATCTCCTCGCTCTCGTCCAGCTCGGGGAGCAGTCCCCGCTTTTTCAGCACCTTGGCCCCGATGGTGGCGATGTCCATGAGGGTCTGGGGCCGCACAGCAGCCTTTTCCTTGCCGTAGACCTCCTCCCGGGCCGCCAGATAGCGCTCATAGGCCGCTTTTACGCTGGTATCATAGCTCTCCTCTCCGTCTTCGATCTGAATATCCTCCAGATGGGTGGAGAAGGTGGTGTGGCGGCAATGATCCGACCAGTAGGTGTCCACCACCCGGATCTCGGTGATGGTGGGGTCCCGGTGCTCCTCATCCCGGAAGTAGGCCTGGAGGAATTTCAGGTCGTCCAGATCCATGGCAAGGCCCAAAGAGTCCAAAAGGGCCCTCAGGGCCGCCTCGTCCATGGCGATGAAGCCCTCCACCGTGGCCACACGGTCCGGAATATCATAGCTCTGCGCCAGAGTCTCGGGCTTGTCCAGGGCGGCCTCCCGGGCCTCCACCGGGTTGATGACATACTGTTTGATCTTCTCCAGCTCTTCGGCCGTGACGGTCCCGGCAAGAAGGTACACCTTGGCGGTGCGGATGGTGGGCCGCTCCCCGCCGCTGATAAACTGGACGCACTGGGCGGCCGAATCGGCCCGCTGGTCAAACTGTCCCGGAAGGGCCTCCACGGCAAATACGGTATCCTTCCCCTGGGGAATGTGCTCATAGGTATCGTCCACCGCCGGCTCGCTGAACACGATGTGCACACAGCGGCGGAAGAGAGCCTCGTCCACCCCCTCCACATCGTACCGGTTCAGGATCCGCAGCCCAGTGAGGCCGGGCAAGCCCAGAATATTTTTCAGCTCCTCCAGGAGGGCCTTGGCCTCCACGGCGCAGGACGTTTTCTTCTCCGCGTAGATTCGATAAACCACGGTTTCCCCTCCTTACTGTTTGGCGGCCAAGGCTCTGGCCCCGATGTCGGTGCGTTTATGCAGTCCCTCAAAGGAGATCTGCCCGGCGGCGGCGTAGGCTCTGTCCAGGGCCTCTTTCAGGGTATCCCCGGTGGCCGTGACCCCCAGCACCCGGCCCCCATTGGTGACCAGAGCACCGTCTTTAAGCGCCGTTCCGGCGTGGTAGACCGTGGCCTCCCCGCCCGGAAGCTGTCCTTCCGCAAGGCCGGAGATGGCCTTGCCCTTCTCATAGTGCTCCGGGTAGCCCCCTGAGGCCAGCACCACGCAGGCTGCGTGGCGGTCAGAGAATTTTACCTCCACCTCCCTGAGCCGACCTTCCGTCACCGCCTCCATGACGGTGAGCAGATCGGTCTCCAGCAAGGGGAGAACCACCTGGGTCTCCGGGTCCCCGAAGCGGCAGTTGTACTCAATGACCTTGGGGCCCTCCGGGGTGAGCATCAGGCCGAAGTAAAGGCAACCCTTGAAGGGCCGTCCCTCGGCCTTCATGGCGGCGACGGTGGGCTTAAAAATGGTCTCCATGCAGATCTGAGCGACCTCAGGGGTATAATAGGGGTTGGGGGCCACAGTACCCATGCCCCCGGTGTTCAGCCCCTTGTCCCCGTCCAGGGCCCGCTTGTGGTCCATGGAGGACACCATGGGCACCACGGTCTCCCCGTCGGTGAAGGAGAGGACGGACACCTCCGGACCGGTGAGGAACTCTTCAATGACCACCGTATTGCCCGAGGCGCCGAACTTCCCCCCCACCATCATCTCCTCGATTGCGGTGAGGGCTTCGGCCTTGTCCTGACAGATCAGGACCCCCTTGCCCAGGGCCAGGCCGTCGGCCTTGAGCACCATTGGCCAGGTATCGCAGGCATTCAGGTAGGCCTTGGCCTTCTCCACTTGGTCGAAGGTCTCATACCGGGCGGTGGGGATGTGGTATTTCTTCATCATTGCCTTGGAAAAGGCCTTGCTGGCCTCAATGACAGCTGCCTTTTGATTGGGCCCGAAGGCGGGGATCCCCTTCTCCTCCAGCAGGTCCACCAGGCCCATGGCCAGGGGATCATCGGGAGCCACCACCACATAGTCCATACGGTTTTCCGCTGCCCAGGCGGCCATGGCCTCCACATCGGTGGCCTTGATGGGCACGCACTGGGCGTCATATCCGATGCCCGCGTTCCCCGGGGCGGCATAGAGAGCGGTGATCTTCGGGCTTTCCTTCAGCTTGCGGATAATGGCGTGCTCCCGCCCGCCGCCGCCAACGACCAAAACCTTCACAATAAATCAAGCTCCTTTATTCGTTATCAAAAAAGTGGGGCCCCCAGCAAAACGATTGCCTCCGTTTTGCTGGGGAAACGAGAAACAGCGAAATGAGCGAACTTTCGGGCTTGCCCGGAAGCGAGGGATATGGAGCTTGTTTCGAGTTAGTGGTGGAATAACCGCATACCAGTAAACGCCATCACCATATCGTACTTGTCGGCGGTGGCGATCACGTGGTCGTCCCGGATGGAGCCGCCGGGCTCGGCGATGTACTTGACCCCCGACTTCCGGGCCCGCTCCACGTTGTCCCCGAAGGGGAAGAAGGCGTCCGAGCCGCAGGTCACTCCGGTCTGGGTGGCGATCCAGGCCTTTTTCTCCTCCACAGTCAGGACCTCAGGCTTGACCTTGAAGGTGTTCTGCCAAACCCCCTCAGCCAACACGTCCTCGTACTCGTCAGACATATAGATGTCGATGGCGTTGTCCCGGTCAGGCCGGCGGATGGTGTCCACAAACTGAAGGCCCAAAACCTTGGGGTGGTGGCGGAGCCACCAGTTGTCGGCCTTCTGCCCCGCCAGGCGGGTACAGTGGATCCGGCTCTGCTGCCCGGCGCCCACGCCGATGGCCTGGCCGTCCTTCACATAGCACACCGAATTGGACTGGGTGTACTTGAGGGTGATGAGGGAGATGATCATGTCGATCTTGGAGCTCTCGGGCAGGTCCTTGTTGGCAGTAACGATGTTCTGGAGCAGATCGCCGTTGATCTTGAAGTCGTTGTGGCCCTGCTGGAAGGTGACGCCGAACACATCCTTATATTCCTGAGGGGCGCAGACATAGCTGGGGTCGATCTCCACCAAGTTGTAGCCGCCCTTTTTCTTGGTCTTCAGGATCTCCAACGCTTCTGGGGTGTAGCCGGGGGCGATGACGCCGTCCGAGACCTCGGCCTTCAGATACTGGGCAGTGGCGGCGTCGCACACCTCGGAGAGGGCGGCCCAGTCTCCGTAGGAGCTGAGCCGGTCGGTGCCCCGGGCCCGGATGTAAGCGCAGGCAATGGGGGTAAGGAGCGCGTCAGGCTCCACAAAATAGATCTGCCTGTCCACCTCAGTAAGGGGCAGGCCCACAGCCGCCCCGGCGGGGGAAACATGCTTGAAGGAGGCTGCAGCGGGCAGACCGGTGGCCTCCTTCAGCTCCTTCACCAGCTGCCAGGAGTTGAGGGCATCCAGGAAATTGATGTACCCCGGCTTGCCGTTGAGGACTTTGATGGGCAGGTCGGACCCGTCCCGCATAAAGATCCGGGAGGGCTTCTGGTTGGGGTTGCAGCCGTATTTCAGTTCCAGTTCGTTCATGGTTCAGTCCTCCTGATGCTTGTTGATGATAACGGTCTCGGTCTCCCCGGTGGCCAGATCCACCGTGCGGACAAAGAGGGAGACCTTGTTCTCGGCGTTGAGGGCAGCCCAGACCTTCTGGGCCAGCTCCCGGGCGGTCTCGTTCCCGAAGTGGACCTCCCTGGGCTCTCCCTGGAAGGAGGGCAGGGGATCGCCGTCGGTCTCGTAGGTGCTGATAAAGTGTCCCTTCCCCGCAATGCCGGGATACTCAAAGGTGTACCGGGCGCAGGCCGAGCCCGACCGGTCGGCGGCCTTCAGAATGGACAGCTTATAGCTGCCGTCGGGGCTGAGAAGGCCGGAAATGCGGGGGGTCCAGTTGGGGCCGTCCGGCTCAAACTCCCTGGTGCGGAGGGCCTGGTCAAAGGGCAGACCCCGCTCCAGGAAGTCCCGGATGGTGTCGGTCTGGTCTCCGTTGGTGACAATGAGCCCCCGGCCGAAGGTGCGGACGGGATGGTAAATAATGAGGGAGGGGTCGGTCATCTTGCTCTCGTCAAAAGCCTTGGTGCGGATGCCGTCCTCAGTCTCCTCAAAGATGCGGTTGCGGGAGTTGACGCTGCGGCCCATGATGAAATAGACCACCGTCCCGCGCTTTCCGTCGGCGCTTTTCCCCAGGGCGATGCCCCGCCCGGGGTAGGGATTTTCCTCAAGCAGTTTACATAAATCTGTCATTGTGCTTCCTCCTCAATGATCACTCTGCGGCCTTCCACCGCTAACTTTCCTTGACAAAAGAGGGCCACCGCCCGGGGCAGCAAAACCCACTCGGCCTCCTCCATGACCCGCCTTTGCAGGGTCTCGGGAGTGTCCCCGGGCAGGATGTCCACCGCCTTTTGCAGGATGATGGGCCCCTCGTCGGCTCCCTCGGTGACAAAGTGGACAGTGGCCCCGGTGACTTTCACCCCATACTCCAGAGCCATCTCATGGACATGGAGGCCGTAGGCCCCCTTCCCGCAGAAGGAGGGGATGAGGGCGGGGTGGACATTGATGATCCGGTTTTCATAGGCCCTGACAAATTCCGGAGTCAGAATGGACAAAAAGCCCGCCAGCACCACCAGGTCGATGGCACGGGCCTTCAAGGTATCCAGCAGCGCGGCGCAGAAGCTCCCGGCGTCCGGGTAGTCCTTCCGGGCCACGGTGAGGGCCTCCACCCCGGCCTTCTCCGCCCGCTCCAGAGCGTAGACACCGGGCTTGGAGGAGACCACCAGGGCGATCTCCCCCCCGGGAAGCTCCCCCCTCTTCTGGGCGTCCAGAAGAGCCTGCAGGTTGGTGCCCCCTCCAGACACCAGTACGGCGATCCGGGTGGTTTTCAGCATAGCTCCACGCCCTTTTCCCCGGGGACGATCTCTCCCATAACATAGCTCTCCTGGCCCTGGGCCTTCAAGACCTCCCTGGCCTTGTCGATCTCAGTGGCAGGGACCACCAAAACCATGCCCACGCCCATGTTGTAGGTGTTGAACATATCCCGCTGGGGGATGTTTCCCTCTTTGGCGATGAGGTCGAAGATGGGCAGCACCTTCACCGCCTTCTTGTCCACCCGGGCCCTCAGCCCATCGGGAATACAGCGGGGGATGTTCTCGTAGAAGCCGCCTCCGGTGATGTGGCTCACCCCGTGAACGCTTACCTGCTTCATCAGCTCCAAAACGGGTTTCACATAGATCTTGGTGGGGGTCAGCAGGGTCTCCCCCAGCTCCCCCGACAGCTCGGGCACGTAGCGGTGAAGATCCTTCCCCTCCAGGTCAAAGACCTTGCGCACCAGGGAGAAGCCGTTGGAGTGGACTCCGGTGGAGGGCAGGGCCAGGAGCACATCCCCCGCCTGCATGGCGTTATTGTCCAGGATCTTGTCCTTGTCCACCGCGCCCACGGTAAAGCCCGCCAGGTCGTACTCCCCCTCGGGCATCATCCCGGGGTGCTCGGCGGTCTCGCCCCCCACCAGGGCGCAGCCTGCCTGGACGCAACCCTCGGCCACGCCGGCGACAATGGCGGCGATCTTTTCCGGAATGTTCCGGCCACAGGCAATGTAATCCAGGAAGAAAAGGGGCTTGGCCCCGCAGGCCAGAATGTCGTTGACGCACATGGCCACGCAGTCGATGCCGATGGTGTCATGCTTGTCCAAAAGGAAGGCCAGCTTCAGCTTGGTGCCCACCCCGTCGGTGCCCGACACCAAAACCGGGTGCTTCATCTCGCTCAGGTCCAGCTCAAAAAGCCCGCCGAAGCCGCCCAGCCCCCCCAGCACCCCGGGGACCATGGTGCGCTTCACGTGCTCCTTCATCAGTTCCACCGACTTGTAGCCCGCCACAATGTCCACACCGGCGGCGGCGTAGGACGCGGAATGGGAATTTTCCATGAGAAAGCCTCCAAATTAGTAATAAGCCCTCGCTGGGAAAAGGGATCTTGCCAGGTTTATTCCTTACCGGTCCAGCAGTAAGTACAGATCTTGTCTCTGTCAATGCCGATGGCCTCTAACAGGCCGTCCAGGGTCTGATACCCCAGGGAATCAAAGCCCATCTCCTCACAGATGGACTTCAGCAGGCACTGTCCCCGGTGGGTGGAGGGGTCGGCATACTCCTCCAGATGCGCCTGTCCCTCGTCCCCCTCTAAGTCCTGGACCTTTCGCCGGGCCAGCAGCTCCATATCCGAGTTGCTCCGGGAGAAGTTCAGATACTTGCAGCCGTACATAATAGGGGGACAGGCCGAGCGCATATGGACCTCGGCCGCCCCGGACTCGTAGAGGAACTCCACCGTCTCCCGGAGCTGGGTGCCCCGGACGATGGAATCGTCCACAAAGAGGAGCTTCTTGCCCTCAATGAGCTCGGGCACCGGGATCTGCTTCATTTTGGCCACCTGGTCCCGCACGCTCTGGTCGGCGGGCATAAAAGACCGGGGCCAGGTGGGAGTGTACTTCACGAAAGGCCGGGCAAAGGGTTTGCCGCTGCGGTTGGCGAAGCCGATGGCGTGGGGCACCCCGGAGTCGGGGACTCCGGCCACATAGTCCACCTTGGGGAGTTTCCCCTTCTGCACCTCGTCCCGGGCCATGATCTCCCCGTTGCGGTAGCGCATGACCTCCACGTTGACCCCCTCGTAGTTGGAGTTGGGGTAGCCGTAGTAGGTCCACAGGAAGGCGCAGATCTTCATCTCCTCCCCCGGGGGGGACAGGGTCTCCCAGCCGTCGGCAGTCAGCTCCACGATCTCCCCCGGGCCCAATTCATGCTCGTCCGCATACCCCAACTTGTGGTAGGCGAAGGATTCAAAGGAGACGCAGCAGCCCGCCCCGTTCCTTCCGATGAGCACAGGCAGACGGCCCAGCCTGTCCCGGGCGCACAGAATGCTCTCCGGGGTCAGAAGGAGTATGGTGCAGGAGCCCTTGATGACCTCCTGGGCATAGCGGATCCCCTCCACCAGACTGTCCTTCCGGTTGATGAGGGCGGCCACCAGCTCGGTGGAATTCACCCGCCCCGAGCTCATGGCCATAAACTGGTGGCCGTGGTCGGAAAAATACTGTTCCACCAACGCGTCGGCGTTGTTGATGATGCCCACGGTAGTGATGGCGTAAAGCCCCAGGTGGGACCTCACCAGCAAAGGCTGGGGATCGGCGTCGCTGATACAGCCGATGCCCGCCTGTCCGTGAAACTCCCCTAAGTCCTGCTCAAACTTGGTACGGAAGGGGGAATTTTCAATGTTATGGATCTGGCGGTGGAACCCCTTCTCCCGGTCGTAGACCACCATGCCGCCCCGCCGTGTGCCCAGGTGGGAGTGGTAGTCCACCCCGAAAAACAGGTCCAGAGCCACATCTTTGTTTGAGATCGCGCCAAAAAATCCGCCCATAAGCCGTTACTCCCCTAAGAGGCGCTTCAGCACCTCCTGATAGGCCTCCTCCTCACCGCCCAGGTCACGGCGGAAGAGGTCCTTGTCCAGATGGGCGCCCGTCTCGGCGTCCCAGAAGCGGCAGGTGTCCGGGCTGATCTCGTCGGCCAGCACGATGGTGCCGTCGGGCAGACGGCCGAACTCCAGCTTGAAGTCAATGAGGTCGATGCCGTATTTTTTCAGATACCCCTTCAGCACCTCGTTGACCTTCAGGGCATACCGATCGATGGTGGCCAGCTCCTCGGCGGTGGCCGCCTTCAGGGCGATGGCGAAGGAGTGGTTGATGAGGGGGTCGCCCAGAGCGTCGTTCTTGTAGCTGTACTCCAGGGTGGGCGAGTCGAACCGGGTGCCCTCCTTCACCCCCAGCCGGGCGGAGAAGGAGCCGGCGGCCACATTGCGGACAATGACCTCCAACGGCACGATGGACACCTTCTTCACCACCGTCTCCCGGTCGGAAAGCTGCCGGACAAAGTGGGTGGGGACCCCCTCCCTCTCCAGCATCTGCATCAGGGAGTTGGTGACCTTGTTGTTCACCACGCCCTTGCCCCGGATGGTGCCCTTCTTGGCCCCGTTTCCGGCGGTGGCGTCGTCCTTATAGTCCACGATCACCAGAGCGGGATCGTCGGTGGCAAAGACCTTCTTGGCTTTCCCCTCGTAAAGCTGCTCTCTTTTTTCCATGGTTTCGCGCTCCTTTTTGCGGTGTATGTGTATGGACCTCTTCTCAGGCGAAGAACAGCTTGGAGAGGGTCATGGGATCGATGTACTTCCCGTCCTTGTAGACCCGCATGTTCCCCGAGGCGATCTCGTCAATGAGCATCACCTTGCCGTCGGCGTCGTAGCCGTACTCGAACTTGATGTCGTAGAGCACCAGGCCCTTCTCCTTCAGGTCGTCGGCCACGATCTGGGTGATCTTCTGGGTCATGACCTTGATGTCCTCGTACTGCTCGGCGGTCATGACCCCCAGGCAGATAAGGCCGTCCTTGGTGACCAGAGGATCGCCCAGGTCATCATTTTTGAAGGTGGTCTCCACGTAGGCGGGCAGGTCGGCGCCCTCCTCCACATAATCCTTATAGCGGCGGTAGAAAGACCCCACCGCCTTGTGGCGGCAGATGACCTCCAGTCCCTTGCCGAAGACCTTGGCGGGCAGGACCTCCATGGTGGTGTCCTCCAGGTTGGCGTTCACATAGTGGGTGCGGATCCCGGCGGCGTTGATCTTTTCAAAGAAGTAGATGGACATACGCAGGTTCACATCCCCCACCCCGTCGATGGTGAGGCCCACAGAGTTCTCCCCGGGGTCAAAGACCCCGTCCTTGCCGGTGCAGTCGTCCTTGAACTTGAGCAGGTAGTTGCCGTTGTCCAGCGCGTAAACATTCTTGGTCTTGCCCGTGTAAACCAGCTTCATATACATTACCTCCGATTTTGTATGGTGGTTTTGGATCCTTTATTGGGCCAGCTCCGCCTGGAGCTTAGCGTCCTTTTGGGCGATCTGGGCCTTCATCTCCTCCTTGGCCCCAGAGAGCTTGTCCGCCAGGGCAGGCTCCGAGAGGGAGAGGATCTGGGCCGCCAAAACGGCGGCATTCTTGGCCCCGTTCAGGGCCACCGTGGCCACCGGCACCCCCGAGGGCATCTGCACCGTGGCCAGAAGGGCGTCCAGGCCGTCCCCCGCGCCCCCCTTCAGGGGGATCCCAATGACGGGCAGGGTGGTGTTCCCCGCCAGCACCCCCGCCAGATGGGCCGCCATGCCCGCGGCGGCGATGATAACGCCAAAGCCCTTGTCCCGGGCCGTCTTGGCGAACTCTGCCGCCGCCTCCGGGGTGCGGTGGGCGCTCATGATGTGGGCCTCAAAGGGGATCTCCCACTCTTTGAGCTGCTTGGCTGCCCCCTGGACCACCGGCCAGTCGCTGTCGCTTCCCATGATAATAGCTACCTTCTTCATCGTGCTTCCTCCCTTTTCAAACAAGAAAGGACACGACGCAATTACGTCGTGTCCTTTTTATATGCTCTTATTCTGAGCCCAGGCCGCAAAAAGCCCGTGGCGACACTGTCCGTTCAGGGGTACGTCGGACATCGCCACACTGCCGCGCCAGAAGAGCTTCCCGGTCATGTCCCCACCCCCGTCGAATGTTTCAAAGAACATACTCATTATATCGGTTTCTGGAAAAAAACGCAATGAAAATATCCCTTTATTCTACATTTTCAGAAATACCAACAAGAACCCCTTTTGAAAGCGTCCTTCCTTTTACATTTTCGGCAATCGGCTCCCCCCCTCTATGGTAAAAGCCCCTGTTGACAATTTTGCCAACAGGGGCTCCGTACTTTCTTTCTCAGGCCTGGGCTTTCCAGGCAGCCAGGGCGTTTTTGATGTGGCCGTGCTCCCGGTCCAGAAGAGTCTGGGCCTCAGCCTGGGGGCAGCCGGTGAGGAGCATGAAGATGGTGAGGGGCACGTTCCGGCCAGTCTGGGCGAAAAGGTCCTCGATCTCCCCATCCCCGGCGCCGGTGATCTGGGCCACGATGCCCTTGGCCCGCTCCACCAGCTTCTCGTTGCTCAGGCGGAGGTTCACCATCAGGTTGGAGTAGACCTTGCCGCTTTTCACCATAACCCCGGTGGAGAGCATATTGAGCACCAGCTTTTGAACGGTTCCCGCCTTCATGCGGGTGGAGCCCGTGATGGCCTCCGGCAATGAACTTCTCAGCCACCGCGTCGATGGCGGCGGCGATCTGGGGCAGGTGGGCCTCCACACAGTGGGCCACCTTTTTGTCTTCGTTGTTGATCATTCGCAGCATTTCCAGGGTGCTGACCTCGTCGATCCCGACAGTATCCGGGTTCCGCTGCTCGGTAGGCAGTTTTTTCAAATCCATAGACAAACTACTCCCTTAAGAGATTGACCACACGGGAGGTATTCACCAGCATTTCCTCATGCTGCTCAAAGTCCTTCTGCAGCAGGCTCATATAAAGCACATCCACCAAAAACATTTCCGAGGTGATGGAGGCCACGGCGGCCACCCGCACCCGCTTTTCGGTGACCGGGATGGCAAGGAGCACCGAGGCGTTGTCGCTGAGGGTGCTGGCCTTGTTCCGGGTCACCGCGATGACTTCCACCCCCCGCTCCCGGGCGTGCCGGGCGGCCAGATAGACCTCCCTCGTCTCGCCGCTGTAGGAGAAGCAGATCATCAGGTCCTTGGGTCCGGCCACGGCGGCGTACTCTAAGGCGGTGTGGCCGTCCATGAGGAAGATGCAGGTCTTGCCGATGCGGTTGAGCCGGTGGCACAGCTCCTGGGCCACCAGCCCCGAGCTGCCCAGGCCGAAGAGGTAGACCCGGCGGGCCTTCTGGAGAAGGGCCACCGCCTTCTTGAGGGCGTCGTAGTCCATAAGGGAGAGGGTCTCCTGCATGGTGGTGGTCTGGACCTGATAGAGCTTCTGGGCGATGTCCGGGATGGAGTCCCCCTGGGCAATGATGGGATCGATGGGGGCGTTGAGCTCCTCGTGGCTGATGTACCGGGCCAGGCTGAGCTTGAGCTGCTCCAGTCCGTCATAGCCCAACTGCTGGCACAGGCGCACCACAGCGGCGGCCGAGGTGCCGCTCTCCTCCCCCAGGGCCTTGGCGGTCATGTGGACGACCTGGGAGGGGTTCTCCCGGATATAGTCGGCCAGCCGCTTGCTCTGCTTGGTCAGGGCATTGTAGTGGATAGAAAGGTTTTTGAAGAAATCCATGGTGTCCGCTCCTTTGCGGTGGGGTTAGATCAGTTGAGGAAGGTCTCGATGGAGGCGTCGGACTCGTCGGGGATCATCTGGGCGGTGACCTTGACGCCCTTGGCCAGGATCTCCCGGATGAGGGCGATGTCGGCGTCGCTGAGGCTCACCGACTTTTTGATCTTCCGGTAGCCGTCGTGGTGGGCCAGGTTGAGCCCCGTAAGGACCCGGAGACCGGACCGCTGGTACATGGCCTGGACTGCCACGTTGCAGGGAGTGCCGGAGAGCAGGTCGGCGCACACCAATACCGGGGCGTCAGGACCGATCTCCTCCAGAACAGCGTTGAGCTTCCCCTGGGTGCCCTCCAGTCCGTCGCTTTCCAGCATGGAGACCGTATAGACCCCCTCAGTCTCGCCGATGATCATTTTGGCCGAGTTGGCCAGCTCCCGGGCCAGGTGACCGTGGGACATGAGGATCAGTCTTGGCTTCATGGGTTTCCCTCCTTTCCCGTTTCATTTTTGGCAGGTTAAGCATATCACGATTGAAATATCATTTCAATACTTTTAGAGGAATAAAATTATTTTCGGCGTTTTGTATCAAAATAGGGCCCACTTTTTGTGCACAATGCTCAAAAGAACTCTCCCGGCCCCCGCCTTGTCCGGCAAAAAGAAAAACAGGCGGTCACGCTTCGTCCAAAACTCCCGCCGGACAGCATTGCTTTTTTCCTCCGCTTCCTGTATAATAAAACCATCTTATTTCAATGGAGGGCTATTTATGGCTGACAAAAAGCTGGCCTTTGGCATGATGCGTCTTCCCCTCACCGACCCCGCGGACACCACCGCCATCGACTATGACCAGGTAAACAAAATGGTGGACAACTTTATGTCCAAAGGCTTCACCCATTTCGACACCGCCGCTCCCTATCACAAGGCCACCAGTGAGATCGCGTTCCGGGAGTGCGTAGCCAAGCGTTACCCCCGGGAGAGCTACACCCTCACCGATAAGCTCAGCCTCTTCATGGTGGAGAAGGAGGAGGACTTAGAGCCCTTCTTCGCCGGACAGCTGGAGCGGTGCGGGGTGGAGTATTTT
>JAGBDQ010000048.1 GCA_017937415.1 Oscillospiraceae bacterium | reverse complement strand
GTTTTTGAGCCCCATGGAGTGAAGGAGCTTAAAGATGGCGGTCCCCGCCGCGCCGGCGCCCGAAAAGACCGCCTTCAGATCCTCCAGCCTTTTGCCGGTGACCTTCAGGGCGTTGAGCACCGCCGCCGCCACAATGACGGCGGTGCCGTGCTGGTCATCGTGGAAGATGGGGATGTCGCACCGCTCCTTCAGCTTCTCCTCGACCTCAAAGCACCGGGGGGCCGAAATGTCCTCCAAGTTCACACCGCCAAAGCTGCCGGCCAGGAGGGCCACCGTGTTGACAATGTCCTCCACCTTTTTGCTGCGAATACACAGGGGAATGGCATCCACGTCCCCGAAGGCCTTGAAGAGGACGCACTTGCCCTCCATCACCGGCATGCCGGCCTCGGGGCCGATGTCCCCCAGCCCCAGAACGGCGGTACCGTCTGTGACTACGGCTACGGTATTCCACCGGCGGGTCAGGTCGTAGGACTTGCTGATGTCCTTCTGGATCTCCAGGCAGGGCTGGGCCACGCCGGGGGTATAGGCCAGGGCCAGAGCCTCCTTGGAGTCCACCGCCGCCCGGGCAGTGATTTCGATTTTTCCTTTCAGGTCATAGTGGAGCTTGAGGGCTTCCGCCGCGTGGTCCATAAAAAGCACTTCCTTACTTGCGTGTATAGGATCATTATAATACAAGTGCAGATTTGATGCAATGCGACTTTTTGAAAGGGGCATATTTCTTTCCGGCTTTGAAAAATCCTGCAAACATTTGGTACATGGTTGCAAAGTTGGCCTTAAAACAAGAAGGCTGGGTCTGCATAACATAGAAACAATACCCATTTTGTTCTAAAGACTATATTTGGACGGGAATTTTTGTTATATAATCAAAGTAACAACAAAGGAAAGGAGCTGTTCTCATGAAGATCCGTCTGCCTTACGGAAGGGGACTTCTGCAGGGGGAGATCCCTGACGGGCGGGTGCTGGCCGTGGCTGAAAACCGGCTGGAGGCGTACACGCCGGAATGCTCTGAGGAGGAGCTGATCCGCCGGGCGCTGGAAAACCCCATCGGCTCGGCAAAGCTGGAGGAGCTGGCCCGGGGCAAGGCGCGGGTGGTCATTATTGCCAGTGACCACACCCGCCCGGTGCCCAGCAAACTTATCATCCCGCCCATGCTGGAAGCCATCCGGAGGGGAAACCCCGATGCGAAGATCACCCTCCTCATCGCCACCGGCTGCCACCGGGGCACCACCCGGGAGGAGCTGGAGGAAAAGTTCGGCCCCGGGATCGTGGAAAAGGAGGAGATCGTGGTCCATGACTGCACGGATGAGAAAAATCTGGTGACCCTGGGCACACTGCCCTCAGGAGGGACGCTGCGGATCAACCGGCTGGCGGCCGAGGCCGACCTTCTGGTGAGCGAGGGATTTATCGAGCCCCATTTCTTTGCCGGCTTCTCGGGAGGGAGAAAGAGTGTTCTGCCCGGCATCGCCGCCCGGGAGACTGTCTACTGGAACCACAACGCCGCCTTTATTAAGGATCCCCATTCCCGGGCCGGGGTACTGGCGGACAACCCGATCCACCGGGATATGCTCTACGCCGCCCGGAAGGCCAACCTGGCCTTTATCTGCAATGTGGTCATCAATGGGGACCACCGGGTGCTGGGGGCTTTTGCCGGGGACTGCGACGCCGCCCACCTGGCCGGGGCCAAATTCCTGGAGGGACTGTGCCGGGTAGAGCTGCCCCAGGCTGACATCGTTATCACCACCAACAACGGGTATCCCCTGGACCAGAACATTTATCAGGCGGTGAAGGGGATGTCCGCCGCCGAGACCGTCTGCAGGGAGGGTGGGGTCATCATCATGGCCGCCGCCTGTGAGGACGGCCACGGCGGGGAGGCGTTCGCCCGCACCTTCCGGGAGGGAGGCTCCGCGGGGGAGATATTGAAGGAGATCGAAAAGGTCCCGGCCTCCCAAACGGTGGCCGACCAGTGGCAGAGCCAGATCTTTGCCCGTGTGCTGAAAAAGTGCCGGGTGGTGCTCATCAGCAAAGCCGATCCGGCCCTGGTCCGGTCCCTGCAGATGTATCCCGCCGCAGACCTTGCCGGGGCACTGGAGCAGGCTGACCGCCTTTTGGGCCGGAAGGGAAGCGTGACCGTGATCCCCCAGGGGGTATCCACCATCGCCGCCTGCGGGGAAATATGAACAGAGGGGAGAGGAGCTTATGAAGATCAGCCGCTCCACCGCCATGCGCATTGTCACCGACCTGAGCGACATTGTGGGCCAGCAGATCAACCTGATGGATGAAAATGGGCTTATTATTGCCAGCACCGACCCGGACCGTCTGGGTATGGTCCACGGGGGGAGCCTGAAGGTGCTGGAGGGGAAGCTGAGCTCCCTTATCATCCACTCGGACGACGAGTACCCGGGCAGCCGCCCGGGGCTCAACCTGCCCATTGAGATCGATGGGAAATATATCGGGGTCATCGGCATTACAGGAAAGTATGAGGCCATTGAAAAGCACGGCCGCATCATCAAAAAGATGACCGAGATCCTGCTGCTGGATGACTACCTGAAGGAACAGCAGCGCATGGCGAAAAGCATTCGGGACCGGTATATCCACGAGTGGGTCTTTTCCCCCGAGGCGGGGAGGACCCCCTCCTTCGCAAGCCGGGGCCTGGCCCTGGACATTGACATCCACCTGCCCCGCCGGGTGCTGGCCATGACTGTGGCGCAGGGTCTGGAGGACACGGTGGAGGCCCAGATCCTGTTTGACCGGATCGAAAAGCATCTTTCCGGCTTTTTTGCCCCATATGCGGGAAGCCTGGTGTTCTCCTCGGGCAAGAGCTTTATCTGTCTCCTGCCCGAACGGCCTGACAGTGAGCTCTCCTACCTGGTGGGACAGGCCTGCGCCGGGGTCCGGGAGAAGTTCGGCCTGGGACTGGCCGCCGGCGTGGATTCATCGCCGGTCTCGGCGGGGGCGGTCCACGACAGCTACCTCCATGCCCAGAAGGCCCTTCATGCCAGCCTGAGCCGGGAGGGACACCCGCCGGTGTTCTATCACGATATCAATATCGAGATCTTTATCCATGAGCTTTCAGACAGCATCAAACGGGAGTATGTGGAGATGCTGAAGGCACTTTTTGCCTGTGACGGGTCCCTGCAGCAGACCTCAGAAAAGCTCTATATCCACAAAAATACCCTCCAATATAAGCTCAACAAGCTCCACCAGCTCACCGGGCTCAATCCCCGAACCATGGAGGGCTCGGCGCTCTACTACTTTGCCATCGCCTTTCTGGACAGTATGGCCCAGCAGTAGGGACTGTTCTCCGGAACAGAAATTTGTCTCCACAATCGGCTGGCGAAACATATAAAAACAAATCGGAACTCGCTATAATCATTGTATAAAATGAATAAAACACTTTGAGAAAGGTGTGGCTTATGAAAATCGTGATCGCACCTGATTCTTTTAAGGGCAGTCTTTCCTCGGTGGAGGTGGTAGCCTTTGCGGAAGCCGCCATTCGGGCGGTGGAGGAGGACGCCGAGATCGTCCGGCTCCCCATTGCGGACGGGGGAGAGGGAACGGTGGAAGCCCTTCACCTCTCAGTAGGCGGGCATCTCTTCACCGAGACCGTGACCGACCCTCTGGGCCGGAAGGTCCGGGCAAGCTATTGCGTGTTACCTGACGGCACAGCCGTCATTGAAATGGCTCAGGCCAGCGGACTGATCCTCCTGAAAGAGGAGGAGCTGGACCCCATCCGGGCC
>JAGBDQ010000047.1 GCA_017937415.1 Oscillospiraceae bacterium | reverse complement strand
TGCGGAGCTGGGTGAGCATGCCGTCGATGCGGTAGGTCTTTTCCCCCACATCCTCCAGGAACAAAATTTTCCCTCTGGTGTCAATCTCTCAGGGGGTGCCCAGGCTGTCGCAGATCAGGGACAGGTTGCCCCCGCAGAGGACACCTTTGGCCTTACCGCCCTGGAGAGTCTCCACCGTGTCTCCCAAGGGCATGGGCCCGGTGAGGGCTCCGAAGAGGGCCCGGCGGAGGTAGGTCATGGTGAACTCGTCCAGCTCCTTGTACCACTCGGTGGAGGGCATGGGGGCGTGGTAGGAGACCATATGGCACCGCTGGTTCAGGGCGATGTGGAGGGCGGTGACGTCAGAGTAACCGTAGAAGGGCTTGGGGTGGCGGGCAATGTCACGCCAGTTCAGCAGAGGCAGGAGCCGCCCGGCCCCGTAGCCCCCCCGGATGCAGAGGATGCCCTGGATGGTGGGGTCAGAGAAGGCGTCCTGCAGGTCCTTGGCCCGCTGGGCGTCGTCGGCGGCAAAATAGCCGTGATGGTTTACATAATAGCAGGATGGATAGACCACCGGCTCCAATCCCAGAGCCTTAACGGCAGCCAGGGAAGGCTCCAAACGCTCCTCGGGCACAGCGGAGGAGGCGCACAGCAGGGCCACCCGCGCGCCGGGGTAGAGGGAACAAGAAGTTGACATAATTATCACCCTTCCAGTAGTTTCCGGTATTCGTCCAACTCCCGGCGGCTGCCCCGGACAAAGTGGCCGGGCTCCAGCTCCTCCCAGAGGGGCGGGTTCGCCTCGCTGTACTGGTGGACCGAAGGGTCATAGACCTCCAGCACCTTCTTCCGCTCGCTGTCCGGGTCGGGCATGGGGATGGCCGACAAAAGGGAACGGGTGTAGGGGTGGAAGGGGTGGGCGAAAAGCTGCTCGCTGCCCGCCAGCTCCATGAGCTTGCCCTTGTAGATGACCCCGATGCGGTCCGAGATGAACCGTACCACGCTGAGGTCGTGGGCAATGAAGAGGTAGGTCAGCCCCCGCTCCTTCTGGAGCTTGGACATGAGGTTCAGCACCTGAGCCCGGATGGACACGTCCAGGGCCGAGATGGGTTCGTCGGCGATGATAAATTCCGGCTCCATAATGAGGGCCCGGGCGATGCCGATGCGCTGGCGCTGGCCGCCGGAAAACTCATGGGGGAACCGGGAGGCAAACTCGGGGAGCAGGCCCACCTCGGAAAGGGCCTCGGCCACCTTGGCCCGGCGTTCTTCCTCCGAGATGTGCTTGCCCAGGGAGTATAACCCCTCCGAGACGATATAATCCACCTTGGCCCGCTCATTGAGGGAGGCCATGGGGTCCTGGAAGATCATCTGGATCTTTTGGATCACCTTCCGGTCGGTCTCCCGGCTCACTTTGCCTGAGATGACCTCCCCGTCATATTTTACGGTGCCGCCGGAGACCGGGTTTACCCGAATGATGGCCCGGCCGATGGTGGTTTTGCCCGAGCCGGACTCTCCCACCAGGCCGAAGGTTTCTCCCTTGTAAATGTCAAAGGAGACCCCGTCCACGGCGGTGAAGGGGTGGCGGCGGGAGCCGAAGGTGACCTTCAGGTCACGGACCTCCAGCAGAGGTCGGCGTTCAGTCGTCATGGCGCACACCTCCCATTCTGCGCAGCTCCTTGATGTGGACCGGAGGCTCCACCTTGGGGGCCCGGGGGTCCAGGAGCCAGGTTCGGGCCTTGTGGGTGGGGCTCACCTCGAAGAAGGGGGGCCGCTCCACAAAGTCGATGTTGAGGGCCTGGGGATTCCGGGGGGCAAAGGCGTCCCCGTGGACCTCGTAGAAGAGGTTGGGGGGCGTTCCTTGAATGGAATAGAGGTCCTGGCCCTTGATGCCCAGCTGGGGCAGGGAGGAGAGAAGGGCCCAGGTATAGGGATGGCGGGGGTCGTAGAAGACCTCCCGGCAGGTGCCCAGCTCCACAATGTCCCCGGCGTACATGACGGCGATCCGGTCGGCCACGTTGGCCACGACCCCTAAATCGTGGGTAATGTAGATGGTGGTCAGGTCCAGCTTTTTCTGAAGGGCCTTGATGAGTTCTAAGATCTGGGCCTGGATGGTCACGTCCAGGGCGGTGGTGGGCTCGTCACAGATCAAAATCTTGGGGCGGCAGGCCACGGCGATGGCGATGACCACCCGCTGACGCATGCCGCCGGAAAACTCGTGGGGGTACTGCTTGTACCTCCGCTCGGCGTCGTCAATGCCAACAGCCTCCAGGGCTTTGAGGGCGGCGGCCTTGGCGGCGGAGCCTTTCAGTCCCTGGTGGAGGACCACCGCCTCGGTGATCTGGTCCCCGATGCGCTTGAGAGGGTTGAGGGAGGTCATGGGGTCCTGCATGACCATGGCGATCTCCCGGCCCCGGATGGTGAGCCATTCCTTCTCGGTCTTGAACTGGGCCAGGTCGTGGCCGTTATACCAGATATGGCCCCCGGCAATGGAGCCGTTGGCGTCCAAAAGTCCCATGCAGGACTTGGTGAACACACTCTTGCCCGAGCCGGATTCTCCCACGATGGCCAGAGACTCCCCCCGCTGTACGTCCAGTGAGACGCCCCGAATGGCCTTCAGGATCTGCCCCCGGAGGGTGAAC
The DNA here is from genome assembly GCA_017937415.1 of Oscillospiraceae bacterium. GTDB lineage: Bacteria > Bacillota > Clostridia > Oscillospirales > Oscillospiraceae > Vermiculatibacterium. The sequence continues at coordinate 8,205 of JAGBDQ010000047.1, read as the reverse complement.
TGGATCTCCAGATCCTCAAAGGAGAGGATGGTGTTTTCATTTGTCATAACGGGGGCCTCCTTTCCTCTGGGGTCAGTTGATGTGGTTCTTCGGGTCAGCCGCGTCTGCGAACGCCGAACCAATAATGTAGAAGGAGATGGTGATGACGGCCAGCACGGCCACAGGGAAAATGAGCTGATACCGCAGGGGCGCCGCGGTCATCACCTGCCGCCCGGTGTTGATCAGGTTGCCCAGAGAGGGGGTGTCCACCGGGATGCCGATGCCGATGTAGGTGACAAATACCTCGCTGCCGATGGCCCCCGGAATGGCCAGGGCCATGCGCATGGTGATAACGCTCACCAGATAGGGTAGCAGGTTCTTGGTGATGATCCGCCCGGTGGAGGAGCCCAGACACCGGGAGGCCAGGTTGTAGTCCCGGTCCCGGATGATGATGATCTGGTTGCGGATGAACCTTGCCATGCCCAGCCAGCCTGTGAGGGACAGGGCGAAGATGATGGTATTCACCCCCGGCTTCAGGATCAGGGAGAGCAGAATGAGGAGCAGGGTCTGGGGGATGTTGTCCAGGATGTTGTAAAGCTCGGTAAGCACAAAATCCAGCTTGCGGACATAGCCCCACAGCACCCCCACCGCGATGCCCACCACAGCCTCCACCAAGGTGACGGCGATGCCGATGAACAGGCTGGTGCGGGTGCCCGACCACAGCCGGGCCCACAGGTCCTGGCCGATGGAGTTGGTGCCCAGCCAGAATTCCTCCCCCGGGGGGACATTGTTCAGGGGGATGCCGTACTCATTGTTGTGGATGAGCAGAGGGTCCTTCTGATCGGGAAGGTAGGGCTGGATAAAGGTAAAAAGCAGGGTAAGGACCATGAGACAGAGGAAAAAGACCGCGGCCTTGTTGTGGAAGAAGGCCCGCAGGGTGGAGCGCCAGTAGGAGTAATCCGGAGCGCCGGTGCGCTCGGCCTGGGCGGCGTCAAACTGGGCGAAGGAGAAAAGCTCCTCCTCGCTCATGGCCGCCCGGCGCTTCTGCAGGTCCAGGTCGTGCTTTAACTGCTCATTGAGCTTATCTCCCAGAGCGTCGGAGGCCTGACGGCGAAAGGCTTTCATCAGCGGGTATCCTCCTTTCCGGTGAGACTGATCCGGGGGTCTACCAGGGCCATGAGCAGGTCGCCCAGCAGCAGTCCCGCGATGGAGAGCACGGCGTAGATCAGCACCAGAGCCTGTATGAGGGTATTGTCCTTGTTTTGGATGGCGGTGACCAGAAGCCCGCCCATGCCGGGCACCGAGTAGAGGCTCTCCACATAGAGGGAGCCCATAAGGGTGGACAGGATGGAGCCGGGGATATACTGCACCAGAGGGATCATGGCGTTGCGGAACACGTGCCGGCGGGAGATCTGTCCCCCCGGCACTCCCTTGGCCCGTGCCAGCTTCACATAGTCCTTGTTGGCCTCATCCACCATGTACCGCCGCAGCCACATGGCATAGTAAGCGGTGGAGCCGATGGAGAGGGACAGGACGGGAAGTACATAGCTCAGGGGCTTGCTGGCGTCAAAGAGCATGGGGAGCCGCAGGGACCAATCGATCCCCAGCCACTGGAGGTTGATGACCCCTTGGGAGCCCGCGAATTGGATGAAAATGTGGTAGACCGCCGCGGGCACCGCCTGAACGATCACGATAAAGACCGTACCCAGCTTGTCTCCGATCCGGAACCGGGTCCGGGTGGAACGGGCCATGAGGATACCCAGAAAAAGCCCGGCGGTGAGGGAGATACAGAAGGACATAAGCCCCAGACGGAGGGAGACCGGGATCTTGTCGGCCAGAATGGTGTTGATGGACACCCCCTGACGGTAGCGGTTGGAGGTGCCCAGGTCCCCCCGGAGAAGCTGGCTGTAGAACCGGGAGAGCTGCTTGGGCAGGGGGTCGGTGATGCCCAGAGACTGGAGCTTCACCTGGATCTCCACCGGGGAGGCTTTCTCAAAGTTTTCGAAATATCCCTCGATGGGCATGAGCCGCAGAAGGGAAAAGAGAATGGTGATAATGATAAACAGGGTCACAAAGGCCCGCAGGACCCGTTTGCATATATATTTTGCCACAGTCTCACTCCCTTCTGAGAATGGTAAAAGATAGGCCGGAGAGGGAGGCCCGCTTCGGTCCTCCCTCTCGGGTCAAGCATTTGTATTTGAACGGGGACTCAGCTGTGGTTCTTCCACGCCTCGTAAGCGGCGTTGAACTCATCGATGCCCATGGACTTCTCCAGCAGGTGCTGATCTTTGTAGCGCTGGGAGGCGCCGCCAAAGGGAGCGTACTGGCCCTCGAAGGTGTTCAGCTTGCTCATGGAGTAGCCGCTGGCGTTGGTGGAGTAAGGAATGGCAAAGCCGTGGTCCAGCAGGAAGGTCTCGGCCTTGGCGAAAGCCTCGTACCGGGCGTCCCAGTCGTTGGTGATGGCCTTGGCGGCGTCCACCAGAGAGATGTACTCGGCGTACAGGGCCTGAGTGGTGGGGTCAGTGCTCTCGAAGATAAAGCTGTAGGTGCTCCCCTCGGTGAAGGGATCGGTCCAGGTCTCGGGGTCGGCGTAGTCGGCGCCCCAGTTGCACTTCATGAAGGCGTACTTGCCGCTGCGGCGGACATCCCGCAGGAAGTTCTCGCTGGAGACGGCCTCCACCTTGATGTCGATGTAGTCGGTGCCCAGCAGCCCCTCCATCTGCTGCTCCACCACCTGGCACTCGTTGGCCCAGCTGGAGGAGGTGGAGTTGTAGGGCATATAGACGATGATGGGGAAGGTAGCGCCGGCGGCGGTGAGCTCGGCAACGGCCTTCTCCTTGTACTCCAGGGCCTTGGCCTCATCGAAGTTGTCCCCGCTCACATAAGCGGGAAGCCCGGCGTACTCGGTGTAGTCCTTGCCGTTGTCCGAATTGATGGCGAAGGTGGCGGGGGTGATGGTGTTGCAGATGTTGCCCGTGGGGTTGTAGGGATCTCCGGTGGACAGGGCGGGCACCCGGTTCAGGGCGTGGACCAGGGAGAGACGGAAGTTCTCGTTGTTCACCGCCTTGTTCCAGTTCTCGGGCTGGTACTCGGCGTCAAAGTTGGCGTCGAAGTTGAAGAGGAACCAGTAGGAGTAGGAGGTGTTGGGCCGGCTGGGGTGGATCTCGGCGGCCGAGGCGGAGTCGCTCATCATGGCGTTGAGCAGCTCGGAGGGAATGTCGGCGGCGTCGATCTCCCCGTTCTGATACATGGAGACGGAGATGGAGTTGGCCTCGGCGTTGTAGGTCTGGCGGATCTCGTCAATAAAGACCTGCTCAGGCTCCCAGTAGGAAGCGTTCTTGGTCATCACCCGCTCCTGCTGATGCTTGAAGGTGGAGAGGATGTAGGGGCCGCAGTAGAGAAGGTTCGCGTTGTCGGTGCCGAACTCCTTTCCCTTCTCGGTGAGGAAGGGCTCGTAGGCGGGCATATAGGAGCCGAAGGACACCATGGAGATGAAGTAGGGCCGGCTTCCGGTGAGGGTGTACTCTACAGTGTAGTCGTCCAGAGCCTTCACGCCGACGCTCTCGACGCTGACCTCGTCCACGGGCTCCAGCAGCTCCCGGTTGCCGTCCTCGTCCACGGTGAACTTGGCGGGGTTGCCGTTCTCGTCGGTGCCGTCCACGGCGTTCTCCAGGGCCAGCAGATAGGCGGTGTAGTTATAGTACTCCCGGGCGCCAGCCACAATGCCCCGGTAGGTGCCGATGTTGCTGGAATCGTTCCGGGCGTCGCAGACATAGCGGGCCGAGGTGACGAAGTCGTTGGCGGTGACCTCGGCGACTTCCTTGCCGTCCTTGTCCACCCACTTTACCCCCTGACGGAGGTGGAAGGTCCAGACCGTGGAATCCCCGTTGGGCTCCCAGGAGAGGGCCAGGGCGGGCTCCACGTTGCCGTAGGCGTCATACTCCACCAGGCAGTCCACCAGATTGTAGGTGATGGCGGTATTCTTGGCCAGACTGGTGTTCAGATAGTTGAGGGTATCCGCCTCGGCGGAGTATAGGGTGCGGTAGACCGCTTTGTCGGACACGTCGGGACCGGGAGTTTCCTTGTCATCTCCGCCGCAGGCGGCCAGGGAAAGGCTCATTACAAGGGTCAGGGCCAGGGCGATCAGTCGGTTTCGTCTTTTCATGGTAGTTCCTTCCTTTCTGAAATGAATACGGTTGTGCTCCATTGCACAGGGAAAAGGGTTTCCGTGCCCCATTGCACGCGGAAAAGGGATCAGGCCCGCCCTTGGGCAAAGAGCTCGTCGGGGAGCTCCACCCCGATGCCGGGGGTGTCGTTCAGGCGGATGGCAGGCCCCTCAAAGACCGGGCCACCGGGGAAGGGCTCCGAGGAGCAGAGGGAGGGACCGTCCAGGTCAGCCATGGTGATGACCGACTGCCCGCCGCACAGGTGGGCGGCGGCGGATACGGCCACCTGGCTCTCCAGCATACAGCCGATCATGCAGTCCATGCCGTGCTGTTTGGCCAGCTCGCAGATCTTCAAAGCGTTCCAGATGCCGCCGGTCTTCATCAGCTTGATGTTGATGAGGTCGCAGGCCCGGATGGCGATGAGGTTGGCGGCGTCGGTGGGGGAGAAGACCGCCTCGTCGGCCAGAATGGGGGTCTCCACCTGTCCGGTGACATACTTGAGCCCGGCCACATCGTCGGCAGGGACCGGCTGTTCCACCAGTTCGATGTCCAGCCCCCGGGCCTCCATGGTCTTGATGATGGCCACCGACTGGGCGGCGGTCCAGCCCTGGTTAGCGTCCACCCGGAGCCTGATATCATTGCCCACCGCCTTGCGGATGGCGGTGACCCGGTCAATGTCGGCCATGCCCTCCTTGCCCACCTTGATCTTCAGGATGGTGAAGCCCCGCCGTACCGCCTCCAAAGCATCCTTCACCATCTCGTCCACTTGGTTCACCGAGATGGTCAGGTCGGTCTCGAAGGAGGGACGGGCATTCCCCAAAAGCTGGTAGAGGGGTTTCCCCTGGCTCTTGGCCCACAGATCATAGATGGCCATGTCCACGGCGGCCTTGGGGGAGGTGTTGTGGACCAGACAGGTGTTGAGCCTCCCCATCACAGCGGGCAGGTCGTTTAGGTCCATGCCCACTAAGGCGGGGCGTATGTAGTCCTCGATGGCGCAAAGGATGGAGCCGGTGGTGTCCCCCGTAATGACGGCGGTGGGGGGCGCCTCGCCGTAGCCCACAAGGCCGTCCTCTCCCACCACCTTTACCGCAATGTCCTCAATGCGCTCCACGGTCCGCAGGGCGGTCTTGAAGGGGTGGGCCAGGGGAAGGGAGAGCCTTCCGAGCTGGATGTCGGTGATCTTCATGTAAAAGCTCCCTCCTCATATAAAATGGGGCAAAAATACAAAAACGCGGATACTTTTCTCCCTGAAAAGCACCCGCCGGCGAATTGGAAGCAAAAGCCTCAACAGCCACGATAGCACTCCACAGAAAAGCCTGTGACAGTCCGGCAGGTATTCCCTGACGTCCCGAAGGAGCCTCCGGCAGGCACCGTCCTCTCCCTCTCGGCGGCGCTCCCTTTCCCACCGGCGTCTGCCTGCCCTTGCCGGATGGTACTTTTGAGAACCGCACCTCTATCTGGTTTAATTTTTCCTATCATACCACACCGGGGCTGCCCTGTCAAGTTTGGCAGGCCTTTCCGGGAACGAACTGGTAATTCTCACAAAAAAGGAGGGACCTGGGATACCTATTTCCGCTCTTTTACACTGTAAAGACCAAAAACGGGACTTGCCAAGGCGGCCGGACTGTGGTATAGTCCCATTTATAGGACAGCTATTTGAGTACAATGGGAGCGTTCCAAGGGGAAAGGAGGATGCGGTATGGCAAGAAAAAGCAATCAGAAAACCAAAATGCTCCTGCTCTGTCAGCTCATGCTGAAAAAGGGGGATGAGGACCACCCCATCTCCACCGCCCGGCTTTTGGAGGAGCTGGACCGGCAGGGAGTGTCCGCCGAGCGGAAGAGCATCTACGCCGATATGGAGGCCCTGCGGGAATTCGGCCTGGACGTGCAGTGCCGCAAGGGGAAGGACGGAGGCTGGTTCGTAGGGGAACGGGACTTCCAGCTCCCCGAGCTCAAGCTGCTGGTGGACGCCGTCCAGTCCAGCCGGTTCATCAGCAAGAAAAAGAGCGATACCCTGATCCGCAAGTTAGAAGGTCTGACCAGCGAGCACCAGGCCCGGCAGCTCCGGCGGCAGGTCTACGTAGACCGGCGGGTCAAGACCGAGAACGAGACGGTCTATTACGCCATCGACAAGCTTCACACCGCCATCGCATCGGGGAAGGCGGTGACCTTCCGCTATTTTGATTATAATGTGAAAAAAGAGCAAGTATTCCGCCGGGAGGGTAGGAGATACACCGTTTCCCCCTACGGCCTCATCTGGAGCGATGAAAATTATTACCTGGTGGGCTGGGACCACCAGAAGGAAAAGCTGCGGCGCTACCGGGTGGACAAGATGGCCTCCCTCAGCCTTACATCCCTTTCCCGGGAAGGGGACGAGAGCTGCAAAAATTTTGACCTGGTGGAATTCGGCCAAAAGCACTTCCACATGCTTTCGGGCCGGGAGGCCAAGGTGCGGCTGCGGTGCGAAAACTGGCTGGTGAACATCATGCTGGACCGGTTCGGCCAGGATATCATGCTCATCCCCGACGGGGAGGACCACTTTGTGTTCACCGTGGACGCGGTGGTGTCCTCCCAGTTCTACGGCTGGCTCCTGGGCCTGGACGCCGGGGCAGAGCTCACCGCCCCCCAGTGGGCGGTGGAGGAGTACCATGCCCGGCTCCGTGAGGCCCTGGAGGGAAAGAAACAGCAGGAATAGGGACGAAAGTCCCGGAATAGGAAAAAGCGGCTTACCTCTCGAAAAAAGGTAAGCCGCTTTTTGACCAAAGGCTCAGGCCACTCTCCCGGCCTCCATCATATACCGGAGAAAGGAGGGGGTGTCCTGGGGATCCGAAAGGCTGATACACAGGGGGACCCCGGCGGAGCGGAGGGAGCGGGAGATCCGCTGGGACAGGTCGCTGCCCTTCAGCTCACACACCGCCTGGTTGGGGAGATGGAGCTGCACCTGGCCCCGGCTCTCCTCCACCACCTTTAAAAAGGCATCCATGTTGGGGATGTTGGTAAAAGTAAACATGACTTTTGCTCCTTTCCAAACGGGGGATTGTGAAATCTGCTGTTGCCTTTCTCTCCCGTTTCTGCTATGATTATAGCCAGACAGAGGAAAGAACGTTAGAATAAAAACACAAAGATACTATGACAAAAACGCCAAAGGAGGGTGAGGCATGGCTTTGAGCTGTGGCGGCGTCCCGGTGGACGCCATGGGCCGGGAGATCAAGCGCCACGGCACGGTGCTGCTTCCGGCGGCCTGCTATCAGGAGCTGAGTCCCCAGGCGGTGGTGCCCTGGCACTGGCATGAGGAACTGGAGGTCATCCTTGTGGCCGAGGGGTCGGCCCGCCTGCGGGCCAAGGGGAGGGCCTATACCCTGACAGCCGGGGAGGGCTGCTTCATCAACAGCGGGGTGCTCCACGCCCTCCATGGGGAAGGGAGTACCCTGGAGACCCGGTCGGTGGTGTTCCACCCCCGTCTGGTGGGCGGGAGCGTGGACAGCATCTTCTGGCAGGGGTATGTGGAGCCCATCCTCTCCGACCAGTCCCTGCCCGGGGTCATTTTCTCCCATGAGCTTCCCTGGCGGGAGGCGGCGGTGGAGGCCATTCAGCGGGCCTGGAGCGCCGGGGTGGAGGAGAAGCCGGGATACGAGTTCCAAATGCGGCAGGCCCTGTCCGACCTGATCCTGCTCCTCCACCAAAACCAGCCGGCCCGCCGCCCCGAGCCCACCGGGAAGGAGCTGCGGGACGGGGAGCGGATCAAGGGGATGCTCCAGTACATTCAGGACCATCTGGCCGAGGAGCTCACGGTGGAGGAGATCGCCCGGGCGGGGATGGTGAGCAAAAGCGAGTGCCTGCGCTGCTTCAAGACCATGATCTCCAGCGCCCCCATGCAGTATGTGAAGGAGCTGCGGCTCCAGCGCTCCGCCCGCCTTCTGCGGGAGACCGCCCACCCTGTGTCTCAGGTGGCCGAGCTGTGCGGGTTCCAGGACATGAGCTATTTCGCCAAGAGCTTCCGGCTCTGGAAGGGCTGCACCCCCCGGGAGTACCGGGATAGGAGCGGCGCGGCGGAAAAGCG
>JAGBDQ010000046.1 GCA_017937415.1 Oscillospiraceae bacterium | reverse complement strand
TCTGCTCCGGTGCCACACCCTCGGCGTATTCTATTTCCTTGGCCGCCACCGACCTGCCCGCCGCCTGGCGGGGCGGCATCCCTTACGGCACCACCATCCACTTCTCCACCTCCGGAGATTTGATCCACCTTTTTGACCCGGAGACCGAGGAAAATCTCATTACAAAGTAAAAATCGCAAAAAAGGAAGCATCCGGGCGGTTCAGAACAGCCTTGGATGCTTCCTTTTTCATTGATTAACGGTTTTTAATGGGTAAAATCGAATTGTATGATCTAATCCGTAAGTTCTTCCCCGGTTATCGTTCCATTCTCTATGTCTATAGAAAATACCGTGTTCTTTGTCAAATTGCGGAGCTTGGCTTTCAGGCTCCTGGCGTTACTTATAGCAGTACCTCCAGATATTTGCGGACCACGCCTGCAAGACGCATCTGCTTGGCATAGCTGTCCAGGAGGTTCAGATTCTTTTTGGGACCGGCGGCATACGCCTTCAGCGCGGTCAGGAAGGTCTCCGTTCCGATCTTGCTGCGGCTTCGTACAATAATCACAGATCGTTCGCTCCAGATCATAGGCATTTACCTGGTTGCCCATGGGCGTCATAAGGAGCGTCTTCCCCAGATCAAACAGCTCCGGTTTGATATAATAAATCTTGCATTCCTCCTGCTCTACTTTGAAGCTGCCGCTATGAATACATGAGGCATAACCATACGAAAAGACAGTCTCCTTGCGGCCAAAGAGACTGTCCAAATGGAGGAATTATTGAGTTTATTCAGTATTGCCTTCCGACAGGGATCGGGTTTTTGTGTTCCCTATGAAACCCGAATACTATGATCCCCCCCTGTGAGATTGGGGAGTTGGATGCTCGCTGTCCTCACAGGGATAGCCCAGCAGTATTTCCTTTACCCGGGTGAGATCCATTCTGGTCAGCACATGGTCTGCCTGTGGGGTCGCCTCCTTCGGCGAGAGGTTGGAGTGGATATACAGGGTAGATAAGCCAGCGGCCCGGCCCCCGCAGATGTCACATGTTCCATCGTTTCCGATCATAACAGAGTCACAGGGATCAAGATTTTCTCCTTTCAGCAGGAGATCAAAAAAGCGGCGGTCCGGCTTTTTGACCCCATAGTCTGAGGAAAGGTATATCCCGTCAAAAAGGGCCTTGAGCCCCAGTTCTTCCAGCTCCAGAGTGGTAAAGATGCTTTGCGCGTTGGAGAGGAGATATACGCCCCGGCCGCTGGCCCGCAATGCCTTCAGCAGAGCTTCCGCGCCGTCGTACAGCCGGATATACTCGGTGGAAAGTTTTCGGAATTGCTGCCCGGTCCGAATGGCCTGCTCCCGCCCAGCGGGCACACCCTTTGCCTGAAAGAGCTGCTGAAACACCAGCTCGATCTGAATTTCCGGATGAGCCTCATGGGTATCTCCGGCCGGAGAGGCGAACCCGGCCTCTGCGCTTTTGACCGCCTGAAGGTATGCGCCGCGCAGCTCACCGGGACGGTAGACGGCGCCCTGTTCCCTGTAAAGCTCCGCCATTGCGGTCCAAAGCCGGGAAGTGTCCTCCTCAGTATGGATGTCCACCAAGGTGCCATATAAGTCAAAAATGCAGTTACGATATTTCATGCGTCCCTTTTTCCTTCCTTTGCCGCCAGCTGGCTGAAGCCGCGCTGCATAATCTGAGAAAATATGCGTAGCTTATCCATGGGTGATGAAAATGAAAACAGGTCAATGGAAAACGTACGCGTTTTGGATCCTGCTCGGGGAGGCGGTGGGAGCCCTGTCCGGCTGGCTGACCCGGGACGGAATGGAATTTTATAAGGCGGAGATCACCAAGCCGGTCCTGTCTCCGCCCAGCATCGTGTTCCCCATCGTGTGGGTCATCCTGTATGCCCTGATGGGCATTGGAGCTGCCCGGATCAGGCTGTCCCGGCCCTCCCGGGAACAAAAGCGGAGCCTGTGGCTGTTCCTTGCGCAGCTTGCCTTCAACTTCTTTTGGAGCATCCTGTTTTTCAATCTGCGGTACTTTGGGCTTGCCTTTTTTTGGCTGGCGGCGCTGTGGATACTGATCCTGTGGATGATCTTGTCTTTCCGCAAGACAGATCCGCTGAGCGCGTGGCTGCAGGTGCCCTATCTGCTGTGGGTGGCATTTGCCGGGTATCTGAACCTGGGGGTTTGGATGCTGAACTGAAGTGGATCAGCGCCGGAAGGGGCGGCCGTTGGCCAGGGCCAGCAGGCCACGGACCGCCCACTCGCGGAGGATACCGCCTGAGCTGGTGACCATGGCCCAGAGGGGACAGTCAGTGGCGCAGACCATCATCATGCGGAAGGTGGGGTCGGTATAGTCCCGCTTCCGCTGGAATCCCAGAGAGATGATCCGCTCGGTGAGCCGATACTGAAGGGCCATGATCCGGGAGAAGTCCTTCATCTCCAGGCAGGAATTGTCCAGCGTAAAGCTGCCCCGCTCCAGGGGAGGGTCGGAGGGAACGGGATGGCCCAGCATGGGCTCCCAGTCCCGGCGAGAGGGAATACCATCTAAAGCTTCGTACCAGGAGCCTTCCTGCCAGTCAGGGGCAGAAACGGACGCTCCGGCAAGTTCCAGCGTCCCGCTGAGCCGAATGTCCCGGCTGGAGGCCCCCACTAAGATCTGATAGATTCCGCCGGGGACCTTCCAGTCCCCGTCCCAAAGGGCAAAGGAGCGGCGGGACAGGGGGAAGACGACGGTTTTGCTCTCCCCGGGGGAAAGCTCCGCCCGGGCAAAGCCCTTCAGCTCCTTCTCGGGACGGTGAAGCCCGCCCTTGGGCGGTGATACATAGAGCTGGACCACCTCGGCTCCTTTGCGGGAGCCGGTGTTGGTGACCGTGACCGAGACGGTGTCCGGTGTGATCTGTAAATCGCTGTACGAAAAGGAAGTGTAACTCAGGCCGTGGCCGAAGGGGAAGGCCACCGGCTTGTGGGCCTTGTCATAATAGCGGTAGCCTACATAGATGCTCTCCCGGTACTCCGGGTTTTTCCGGCCAAAGGTCTCCCGGGAGACCGTGTCCCCATAGGAGACCGGCCAGCTTTCGGTGAGCTTGCCGCAGGGGACGGCCGCTCCGGTGAGCAGGTTGGCGCAGGCCTCTCCGCCGGCCTGGCCGGGGAGCCCCAAATAGAGAATGGACTTTACGCTGTCCCGCCAGGGGGTCTCCATGGCCCCGCCGCCCAGGAGGATCACCGCCGTGTTGGGGTTGGCCCCGGCCACCGCTTCGATCATCTCCCGGTGCCCTGCGGGAATGGCCATAGTCTCCCGGTCAAAGCCCTCGGCCTCGTAGGAGGCGGGGAGCCCGGCCACCACCACGGCCACTTTGGCCCGGCGGGCCGCCCGGACGGCCTCGGCAAGCCCTTCTTGGGTGGTATTTCCCTCCCGGTCACAGCAGGGGACAAAGGGAACGGAGGGAAGGGCTTCGGTCAGGGAGATCTGCCGGGTGGGGTTGATGTGGCTGGAGCCCGCCCCCTGATACCGGAAAGCCTTTGCCATGGCGCCGATCAGGACCATATCCTCCGCCCTTACAGGGAGGAGGGAATCCTCGTTTTTCAAAAGAACTGCCCCCTGCTCGGCCACCCTGCGGGCCAGAGCGTGGTGGGCGCTGACATCGAAGCTGCCGTCTCCCTTGGGGAGCTGTGCGCACCGGGAAGTCATGGAGAGGACCCGCCCCGCGGAGGCATCAATGTCCGATTCGGAGAGGGTACCGTTCCGGACCGCCTGAAGGGCGGCCTTTTCCATATACCCTGAGCCGCCGGGCATCCCCAGGTCGCACCCGGCCTGAAAGGCTTTGATGCGGTCGGCCAGGCCGCCCCAGTCCGAGACCACCAGGCCCTCAAAACCCCACTCTTTTCGGAGGACCTGGGTGAGGAGCCAGGGATTGTCACTGGCGTAGACTCCGTTGAGCTTGTTGTAGGAGGCCATCACCGCTCCCGGTCTGCCCTCCTTCACCGCCAGCTCAAAGGGGGCAAGGTAGATCTCCCGCAGAGCCCGCT
>JAGBDQ010000045.1 GCA_017937415.1 Oscillospiraceae bacterium | reverse complement strand
ATCCTCCAGATGAGGTAAGAATATGGAAAACCATGGATTCAATATTGTAGTATACCACCTTTTTCCTCTTTTGAAAAGAGGAAAAAGGCCACTTTTCCCTCTGAAGGCGGGGAAAGAGAGATTGATTTGGGTTTTGGGACGTGATATACTGGCTTTACACAGAAAGAAAGGGGGACAAGGCCATGATGACCCAGGTGCGCTCGCTGGGCCTCCACGGGGTGGAGGGCTATCTGGTGCTGTGCGAATGCGATCTCTCCAACGGCCTGCCCGGCTTTGAGGTGGGCGGGCTTCCCGACGCCGCCGTAAAGGAGGCCCGGGACCGGGTCCGCTCGGCGGTGAAGAACTGCGGCTTCCAGTTCCCCGTCTCCCGCATCACGGTGAACCTGGCCCCCGCCGACCGGAAGAAGGGGGGCACGGTCTACGACCTGCCCATTTTGGTGGGCATCCTGTCTGCCCAGGGGGAGCTTCCAAAGCCCGAGGCCGACTGCGCCTTTGTGGGGGAGCTCTCCCTGTCCGGGGCCCTGCGGAGCGTCCCCGGTATGCTGCCCATGGCCCTGGCCGCCCAGAGCGCGGGTATTCGGAGGCTCTTTGTCCCCGCCGACTCCGCCCCCGAGGCCACATTGGCCAAGGGCCTGACGGTCTACCCGGTGGAGAGCGTGCAGCAGTTGGTGGCTCACCTGAAGGGGGAGGAGCTTATCCCCGCCGCCGAAGCCTGGGTCCCCGACGGGAGCAGCCGTCCCCAGCCCGACTTTTCTGAGGTGAAGGGCCAGGAGAACGTGAAGCGGTGCCTGGAGATCGCCGCCGCCGGGGGCCACAACGTGCTGATGATCGGCCCGCCGGGATCGGGCAAGTCCATGCTGGCCAAGCGGCTGCCTTCCATCCTCCCCGACCTCAGCGAGAAGGAGGCCCTGGAGGCTACCGCCGTCCACTCGGTGCTGGGGCTTACCACCAAGGAGGAGCCTCTGCTCACCCGGCGGCCCTTCCGCTCCCCCCACCACACCATCTCCACCATGGGCATGGCGGGGGGAGGCAACCCCATCATCCGTCCCGGCGAGATCTCCCTCTCCCACAACGGGGTGCTGTTTCTGGATGAGCTGCCCGAATTCCACAAGGACGTGCTGGAGGTCCTCCGGCAGCCCATGGAGGAGGGGAAAGTGCAGATCTCCCGGGCCGCGGGGAGCGAGGTCTTCCCCGCCCGGTTCATGCTGGTGTGCGCCATGAACCCCTGCAAGTGCGGCTGGTACGGCTACTCGGACCGGTGCAAGTGCAACCCCAAGGACGTGGAGAAGTACCAACACAAAATTTCCGGTCCCATGCTGGACCGGATCGACCTCATTGTGGACGTGCCGCCCCCGGACTTCGACACCCTGGCCGACAAGCCCGCTGGAGAGCCTTCGGCCTCCATCAAGGAGCGGGTGGACGCCGCCCGGTCGGTGCAGGCCAAACGCTTCGGCGCCGAGGGCGTCCCCTGCAACGCCCAGATGGGCCGCACCGAGCTGGAGGAGTTCTGCCCCCTGGACGAGAAGTGCCAGAATCTCATGAAGGGGGCCTTCGAGCGCCTGGGGCTCACCGCCCGGGGCTACGACCGCATCCTCCGGGTGGCCCGGACCATCGCCGACCTGGACGGGTGTGAAAATATTGAAACCGCTCACATCGCCGAGGCACTGCAGTATCGGGCCACGGGCTGGATGGCGAAATAATAAGACGTATATTGTGCGTGAAATCAGGAGGGCTTTGGTATGACGGTTGAGCGTTCAGATATGTGGCAAAAAGAACTGGAAACCCCTGTAGGAAAGCTCCACATCTACAAAAACAGCCAAAAAATGTATTTCCAGGCCAGGCACTTCGATTATGGTATGTACCTAAATGATAATACGCTAAAAAAGCCGCAGGGAATATATAAGCTGTATCCTGATATAGAGGATCTGGAAAAAGGTGACACCATTCTCTGCGAATTCGAGCAAGGCTATTTGTGGCCGGATGGCGGAGATGAATTTATGTTGAATGTTGTTGGAACAGTCCAGGGCTATACCATTGGAATGGGCGCTCCCGACTCACGGGACATTGAAAATCATTACCCACAAAAGGAACGTATTTTACCGTATGAAACACGGGGCAATACAGAAAGAGGATTTGAGATCCATATCATAGATGCACCAAAAGGCTATCCACTGAAAGCCCCCTTTCAAGAGCTATGCTTTGTTGTGGCATGGGAACCTGGGACCACAGACGAGGCCTGGAATCTGATTTCGTTTGTGACATGCTGACCACATCGCCGAGGCCCTGCAGTATCGGGCCATGGGGTGGATGGCGAAGTGAGAGGATACGCACTGAGTGTAAGATGACAGGGAGAATATTTGCATGACGATTGAAATTGAGTATTTCAAAGGCGATACCTGGCTATACGGAGAAAAAGTTTCTTTTGATGAATTGAAACAGCAAATCAAAACAGTGGAATCTCTTTATGATCCGAATGAGGATAATTTTGTGGTGCTTCTCTGCCGAATGTATCATTGGAGCATTGCTGACTGTGATCAACGGGCGGAATACATCTATGATAGAGATACCGAAAAATGGATAAAGGTTCGTTTTGAATAATAAAAAATAAAATCTATACAAAAAATGAAAGGACAATAAATGCAACTAAAAACAGTTGCACATTTTTCTTTCCTGTAGTATAATACTAATGGAAGCGGGTGAACCGTTTGGGACAAAAGGAAAAACTGATGGAGCGGCTGAGAAGCAAGCCCAGAGATTTTACCTTTGAGGATGCGGAAACTCTTTTGGGCTATCTTTCCTACAAACGCTCCAACAAGGGACGGACCAGCGGCTCCAGAGTGATGTTCATTTCAGAGGAGCACCCGCCTATTTTGATGCACAAGCCGCATCCGAGGAAGGAGCTGCTGGCCTATCAGGTCAAGCAGCTTGTGGAAACCCTGGAACAGGAGGGACTTTTGTGAACAATACCATGGAATACAAGGGCTACGTGGGCAGTGTGGAATTTTCCGAGGCGGACGCCCTCTTTTTCGGAAAGGTCATGGGGATCCGGGCCCTCATTTCCTACGAGGGGGAAAACGCCCGTGACCTGGTGGAGGATTTTCACGGCGCGGTGGAGGACTATCTGGCCATGTGCGATGCCGAAGGGATCGAGCCGGAGAAAGCCTACAAGGGCAGCTTCAATATCCGCATTTCCCCCGAGCTCCACAAACAGGCGGTCATTACCGCCACGGCCCGGCAAATGTCGCTGAACAGCTTTGTGGAAAGCTCCATAGAGCGGGCAGTACTGGCGGAGAATTGACGGTAAAACGCCACGAGGGCGGACAGCGTTTGCTGTCCGCCCTCTCTGTCTAAAAAACGCAGTCCGGTCCCTGGCTGCCGGACTTGCCGCCTGGTACTGACCGAGGCTGTCTTACGGCTGGGGCCCCTGCTCTTTCCGGTCAAACTCCTCCCCCAAAACCTGGCGGCACAGGTCGATGGCCCCGGTGAGCTTGTCCCGCAGGGCCTGGTCCCCGGTCTCCTCCAGGGCGGCGTAGGCGTCCAGCAGGGCGAAGCCGGAGCGCTTCTCCGTCCGGTGCATGAGCATGGGGACGTAGGAGCAGCCGGTGACCTGGGTCATGCCGGTGTTGTTGTCCTTTGTGAGCTCCAGTTGGAGCAGGGCGGTAACGTCGGTGTTGGGCTTGGTCTGGGAGGAGAAGAAATTCCCCAGGGAGTAGCTGAGAAACCCCTGCCGCCCGTCGGGCAGCGTCCGGAAGGACATGGGCTGGAGCACATGGGGGTGGCCTCCCAGCACCAAGTCGGCCCCGTGTTCAAAGAGGAAGTCGGCCACCTCCTCCTGGTAGTGATTCTCCTTCAGCTTGTATTCTGTGCCCCAGTGGATCAGCACGGCCACCAGGTCGGGCTTCAGGGCCTTGGCGTGGTCCAGCTGGGCCAGGAGATAGTCATAGTCCGGGTCGGCCAGAGTGGTCAGGTAGTCCTTGTTGTATATGTTGGCCGCCCAGGGGGCGTCCTTGGGCAGAGGGAGGGCGTTGGTGCCGTATGTAAAGCCCAGAAAGGCCACCGAGATGCCCCCCACGTCGGCCAGCACCACCCCGCTGTCCTGCTCTTCCTGGCTGCGGCTGGTGCCCACGTGGGCCAGGCCCACCCCGTCCAGCACGTCCAGGGTGCGGGTAAGGCCCTGGTACCCCTTGTCCAGACAGTGGTTGTTGGCGGTGAGGCACAGGTCAAAGCCCGCGTCCTTCAGGTTCCGGGCCATGGCGTCGGCAGCGCTGAACCGGGGGTAGCCCGAGGGCTCGCCCCCGGCCAGGGGAGCTTCCAGATTGCACAGGGCGTAATCGGCGGCAGCGGCATAGGGCGCCGCCGCGGCAAAGAGGTGGGAGTAGTCGTACTCCCCCGTTTCCTTGTTCAGGGAATCCCGGGAAAGGTCGCCGTGGGCCATGGCGTCCCCGCAGACCACCAGGGTGGCCACCGTGGGGGGCGTGGGGGTAGGCTCGGGGGTAATGATCTCCACGATGGAAGGGGTGACGGAGGGCGTGGCGGCGGGGGCTGTCTCCGGAGGCGCGTCCGCCGCCGGCGCGGCGACGCAGGCGGAGAGCAGCAAAAGGGAGAGAACAGCCGGGAACAGACGTTTTTTCATGGCGGTCATCCTGCGCGGTAAAAGCTGCCGGAGTCCAGCAGCAGGTCATAGACCGTGGCGCTGACCGAGCCGCAGACCGCGTAAATGCCGCGGCTGTCCTTGGCGGCACTGGCTCCCGAGGTGAACACCACCACCCCGTCCCCGGTGTCCGGGTCGTAGGAGAGCAGGTTGTAGACCCCAAAGGCGCTGCCCGTGTGGTAATAGAGCTTGTCCCGGCCGTACAGGTCCTCCTGATACCGCAGGGGATGGCACTGGTAGTAGCCGCCGTCCGAAATATAGCCCAGGGGGGACTCCATCAGCTCCACCGCCTCCTTGCTGAGGAGAGGGACGCCCTGGAACTTTCCGTCGCCCGCCAAAAGGGCCACCAGAGCGGCCTGGTCCTTGGCGCTGGCGGTAAAGCCCCCGGAGAAGAAGGCGCCGTTGCCCCCGGGGGAGGATGGGGCCACATTGCCCCGGGCGGTGGAGAGGCTCCGGCCCACCGAGCCGTCGTGGTTGTAGATGGTGGTATGGAGGCTGGAGTCTTTGATATTGCCGGAGAAGTAGGAGACGTCGATGTCCAGGGTGGAGAAGATGGGGGCCATGACCTGGTTCAGATTTTTCCCGGCGGCCAGCTCCAGGGTCATGCCCAGCACCCCGAAGGCATAGTTGTTGTAACCGTAAGAGGAGAGGGCCCCGGGCTTCATGTAGGAATACCCAGAGGAGGAGGTGAGCTTGCTCCGCACGGCGGAACTGCGGAGGGAGGCGTCCTCAAAGAGCCCGATGGAGGAGGTGTGGGACAGGATGGAGCGGATGCTCACGGGGGTAGTTTTGTAGTAGGGATTGCGCATAGTAGTGCCCCAGTAGGTGCCGATGCTCTCGTCCAGGTCGATGATCCCCTGGTCCCAGAGGACCATGGCGGCCAGGGCCACGTCCACCTTGGAGAGGGAGGCCACCCGGAGCTTGTGATCCACCGTCATGGGGTCGGTCTTCTTGGTGGCCCAGCCGGCGGCGAAAGATTCTATGACCTCCCCGTTATGGATGACAGCCACCTGCATTCCTACGGCGCCGTATTTTTTCGCGGCGGCGTCCACCGCCGCCTGGATCTGGACACGGGCTGCGTCAGTGAAGCGGTACTCCGAAACGGAAAGGCTGCTTGCCACGGCCTCGGCCAAGGGGGCCTCTTCGGTGGCGGCCAGGTAAGCGGTAAGCATTTGGGCCAGTTGGGCCCGGGTCACGGACAATCCGGGATAGATGGTGTCGGATACCATGCCGGCAAAAAGGGCATTCCCCAAGGCCCAGGCCATGCTCTCCCGGGCGTAGTCGGGGACCTGGGTTCCGTCGGTAAATTCCGACAGGAACTGTTCCTTGTTCATTTCCCGGGGAGCCCTGGCGATGCGGTAGAAAAGGGCGGAGAGCTGGGCCCGGGTCACCGGGAGGTGGGGGCGGAAGGTGCCGTCCTCATACCCGGTGGCGATGCCCTCTTTGGCGGCCCAGGCCGCCGCCGGGGCGAACCAGTCGTCGGCGGACACGTCGGAGAAGGCCTGGGCGGGCCCGGCGGTCTCCCCGCTCATGCGGTAGAGGACCGTCACCGCCATGGCCCTTGTCACCAGGCTGTCCGGGTCAAAATGACCGTCCCCCACCCCCATGAGAATGCCGTGGTAGGCGGCGTAGGAGACACAGTCGGCGGTGGGGGTGCCTTTTTCCACATCAGAAAAGGTGAGGGCGCGGATGTCGTCTAAAGTCACCGGCGCGGGAGTGGGCTCCGGCGTGGCCGCGGGAACGGCCCCGGACTCCGGAGCGGGCATGGGCGGGGGATCGGGCTCCGCCGCCGCGGGGGAGACGGTCTCTATGCTTTGGACATTCCGGAATCTATCGTCGGTCCGGCCGCAGGCAACGCTCCCCAGGAGCAGGAGAGCGGCCAGGACTACGGTCCCCTTTCTCAGCTGGTTTTTCACGGAGACCTTCCCCCTTTCGATAAAATTCGATCTTTTTTTATTATACCCAAAAGAACGGGGGGTGTCAATGAAGGGGAAGCTGTGAAAACTTACCGGGAAATAAAAACGAAACGTATTTTTACTTGATAAAAATACGTTTAGTTTTCACTGCTTGCTTTGTTTGAAGGGCTTAGGATCCCTCTAAGGCCTCCCGGAGGGAGCCGGCCAGAGCCTGGGACTGGGAGGCCAGGGCACGGTACAGGTCAATGAGGCAGGGGTCGGCCGAGCGCCCCGCGGCGGTGAGACAGCGCAGGGCGAAGGTCTGCTCGGCGTGGTACCGGTCCCGGAGGGCCAGGGGGAGGGAGCCGAAGCGGCGGGGAGGGGTGTAGGACAGCTCGAACTCCCGGCCCGAAATGAGAAAGTGGGCGGTGCGCAGGCGGCGGAGCTGGTGGTCCTTGGCGGCCATCAGATCCCCCAAAAGGGCGGCCTGATGGGAGCGGGTCCGGGCCGGGCGGGTCAGGATCCTGTAAAGCTGTCGCCCTTCCCAGACCATGCCTATCAGGGCCTCCAGGGTGGGGAGCTCCCCCATGGCCGACTCTCCCAGGCAGGGGGAGGGAGCCGTTCCCGGCGCCGGCATGGGCCGCTGGACGGCGGGCACGGCGGGAGACGGAGAAGAAGCCGGGGGAGCGGGCATGGTCTGAAGGGCCAGGGAGGTCATGGCCCCTGTGGGGGGCTGGATCTGCGCCGGGACGGCGGGAGCGGGCGTTTCGTCCGTATGTAGGGGCGCGCTCTGGGGGGGCGTGGGTTCGGCCGCCTCCTGGGCGGGATCTAAGGTGAAGGGGCAGTCGGCCCGGTCCTGGGGCATGACCCGGCGCCACACCCGCTGAAAAGCGGCCTGATCCAGGTCGGTTTGGGGTCCGTTCATGGGCAATTCCTCCTTTTGCCCATCCTATGCCGGGGACCGGAAATGGGTGCCGGGGCGGGGAAAAGAGATTCGGATGGTAAGGAAACCCAGAAATATCAACGAATTTCTAACAATTTAACTTGACAAAGAACTCCGGGGCCTGTATGATGGAAGAATCTTATACTCCGAAAGGCGCGGGACAGCCTCCGCCGGGGAGCGTGGGAAACCGAGAGAAGGAGGAGAAGGAACATGTACTATGTTGGAATGGCGCTGCTGGTCCTGGTGGGGGTGCTTCTGCTGCTGTTGGCCGTCGCGGTGGTCCGCACCCTGACCCTGCCCCACAAGACCGCCGGGTACCAGATGTCCCAGGACGAGGCGCGGAAGGCCCTCTACGCCGAAAAGCTCTCCAAAATGGTCCAGGTGGAGACTGTGTCGGTGAAGGGGAAGTCCGAGCCGGAGAAGTTCCGGAAGATGCACGCACAGATGGAGGCCCTCTTCCCCACGGTGTTCTCCACCTGCGAGAAGATCGAGATCGACGGCAACCTGATGATGAAGTGGAAGGGCAGGACCGACAAGGAGCCCCTGCTCCTCATGAGCCACATCGACGTGGTGGAGGCCACGGGGGAGTGGAAGCACCCCCCCTTCTCCGGGGACATTGCGGAGGGCAAGGTCTGGGGCCGGGGCACCGCCGACACTAAGGGGAGCGTCATGTGCTTCTACCAGGCGGCGGAGGAGCTCATTCAGGCGGGCTATGTGCCCGAGTGCGACGTGTACCTCTCCAGCTCCTGCACCGAGGAGGTGGGGGGCGACGGGGCCCCCAAGTTGGTGAACTGGCTCAAGGAGCACGGGGTACACCTCTATATGCTCTGCGACGAGGGAGGGGCCATCATCCAGGACCCTATTGGCGGGGTGAAGGGCAACTTTGCCGCCATCGGCCTTTTCGAGAAGGGCCACGGCAACGTGAAGTTTATCGCCCGCAGCAACGGCGGCCACTCCAGCGCCCCGGGCAAAAATACCCCCATCCCCCGGCTGGCCAAATTCGTGGCCCGGGTGGAGAAAAAGACGCCTTTTGAGGTGAAATTTTCCCCGGCGGTGGAGGGGATGTTCGCCCAGCTTGCCCCCTACGCCCAGAGCTTTGGCCTTCGGCTGGTGATGCACAACCTGTGGCTTTTCAAGCCCATCCTCAAAAAGGTGATGCCCGCCATCAGCGCCCAGGCGGCCGCCATGCTCCAGACCACCATCGCCTTCACCATGCAGTCGGGCTCGGCGGGCTTCAACGTGCTGCCCCAGGAGGCCAGCGTGGTGGGCAACCTGCGGTACATCCCCCATCAGGGCATGGAGGAGAGCGTGGCCGTCATCTCCGCCCTGGCCAAGGAGTACGGCCTGGAGGCGGAGGACCTGGGAGGCAACGGTCCCTCCAAGGAGCTGGATCTGGAGGGGGACGCCTACAAGCTCTTCGCCAAGACCGTGGCCTCGGTGTTCCCCGAGGTGGGTATCATGCCCTATGTGGTCATCGGCGGCACCGACGCCCGGTTCTACGGGGACGTGTGTGACAACTGCATCCGCTTCGCCCCCCTGTGCTTCGGCCCCGAGCAGATGGCAGGTATGCACGGGCTCAACGAGTGTATCGAGATCGGCGCCCTGCCCGGCGGGGTGGACTGCTACAAGGCCATTATCAAGGCCCAGGAGGAGAGAAGCGCCTGAACCCATATCCCTTGGAGAGGAGAGAGAAGCATGACCATTCAGGAAAAGTTAAACAGCCCCGCCATGTACCTTATTACCGGGGCCATTGTCCTGTTCGTGGCCGGGCTTTGCGTGGTATTTATGATCCGGGCCTGGAAGGCCGGCCAGGCCATCGGCATGGACAGGAAGCTGCTTCGTAAGACCATCACGGCCAGCGCCACCTTCAGCGTGCTCCCCAGCACGGCTATTCTGCTGGGTGTCATCGCCCTGTCGGGCACCCTGGGCATTCCCCTTCCCTGGCTCCGTCTGTCGGTGGTGGGAGCTCTTCACTATGAGGCCAGCGTGGCCGACATTGCCGCCCGTGGGGCGGGGATGAACGGCCTCAACGCGTCGGAACTCACTTTGGAGGCTTTTACCTCCATCGCTTTTGTGATGACGGTGGGCATCATCTGGGGCATGGTGCTGATGCTTACTTTGGGCAAGACCTACTGCAACCGCATCACCCGGAGCAACAAGAAGACCAAGGGGGGCAGGAGCTTTGCCGATGTGGCCATGACCGCCATGTTCGTGGGCCTCATCTCGGCCTACCTGGGCAGCTATATTGCCCAGATGGTTCAGGTGAAGGGGGGCGGACTGGTGTTCACCGGGAACATACTGCCCCTGGTCACCGCCGGATTTTCCGCCCTGGCCATGGCGGGAATGAACTATCTGGCGGTGAAGAAAAAGCAGGGCTGGGTGGAGAATTTCTCCATTGCCGGCAGTATGCTCATCGGCATGACGGCGGCCGTCCTCTGCGGCATGGCCGTCAGCGCGTGAAGGGAGGGCGGCAGATATGACCGAAGAACAAAAGGAACTCTATTTCGCCGAATATAACCGCCGGACCCACACCGTTGGCCGCATCGGCCTGGGCCTGGGGCTCATCATGCTCCTGGCGGCCCCCTTCGCCATGGGGCTGGTGCTGGATGCCATGCCCAGCATGAACATCATCAAAAAGTCCCTTCTGCAGATCATCATTGTCTATGTCCCCTCCTGCGTGGTGGAGTTTCTCATCTATACCCCCATGCTGGGCGCAGGCGGGAGCTACCTGGCCTTCATCACGGGCAACCTGGTAAACATGAAGCTCCCCTGCGTCAACAACGCCAAGGACCTGACGGGGGCCAAGGTGGGCACGCCGGAGAATGAGATCGTTTCCACTCTGGCCATCGCCACCTCCACTCTGGTGACCACCCTGGTCATCGCAACGGGGGTCATTCTCCTCATTCCCCTGCGGCCCGTGCTGGAGTCCCCGGTCCTTCAGCCCGCCTTCAACAATGTGGTGCCCGCCCTCTTTGGGGCCATGGCCTTCCAGTACTTCCGCAAGGACAAGCGGCTGGTGGCCCTTCCCCTGGCCCTGATGACCGTTCTTTTCATGGTGAGCCCCGGCCTCATCTCCAGCGTGGGCACCCTGAT
>JAGBDQ010000044.1 GCA_017937415.1 Oscillospiraceae bacterium | reverse complement strand
GGATCCCCCACCAAAACGTGGGTCACCGCCCCAATGAGCCGCCCATCCTGAAGGATGGGGGAGCCCGACATGCCTTGTACAATACCTCCCGTGGCCTCCAACAGAGCGGAATCCGTGACCTTGATCATCATATCCCGGCCGTCTTTGGCGTCAGGGAAGCGCTTGGTGATCTCCACCGTGTAGGCCTTCACCTCATCTCCGGCCACGTTGGAGTAAATGAGGGCCTCTCCCTCCCGGATCCGGTCGGCGGCGGCCACCTCCACCGGCTGCATTAGGGCCAGGCGGTCATCGGCCAGGGTGCCGAAAATGCCGCTGGGGGTGTTGGCATACAGCTCCCCCAGGTCTTCCTCGGTGGCAAAGGCTCCGTGGAGCTCTCCCGGCTCCCCCCGTTTGCCTTTTTTCACGTCGGTGACGCTGGCCGACAGCACCCCGCCGCTCTCCATGGGCATGAGCTGGGCGGTGTCCACATCGTTGATGCCGTGGCCCAGGGCGCCAAACTCCCCGGTATGGGGATCATAGTAGGTCACGGTGCCGATGCCCGCCATGGAATCCCGCAGCCAGGCGCCCAGCTTGTAGACTCCGTCGGTGGAGCATTTCACCGCCTGTGCGGTGACCTGGACGGTCTTACCGTCCCGCACCGCCCGAATGGACATCTCCTCCCCGCCGATCTCCCGGAGCTGCTCCTGGATCTCCTCCACCGTGTCCACCTCGGTGGAGTTGATGTGGGTGATCACGTCACCCTCCCGCAGACCGCAGCTTTTGGCCGGGATCACGCTGCCCTGGGCGGCGGGCACCTGGGAAAAGCCCACCACCAGCACGCCGTCGGAAAAGAGCTTGATCCCCACCGCCCGGCCGATGGGCACCACCGTCCGGGGCTCGCCCCCCTCCATCAGCGATCCCTCCTGGGCCGCCATCGCCCCCGGCGCACCGGCGCAGAGCAGTCCCAACAGTAGCAGCCCGACCAGGCTACCCCGAAAGGTGGGGCCCTTCCTTTTTTCAGACCGCCTTTTTTCTTTCCTGTTCATTTCATCTACCACCCCCGCAAAAAATAAATGAGATGGCGCGCGACGCACGCCATCTCTAATATGGGCTTTTCGGGCCCGGGGCACACTGGAAATGAACAGCGGCTTTGGCTTGGCAGTTTTTTCCGCTTTCGGCACCCCAGGGACCCCGGCCCAAGCCCACGGAACTTTTTGGCATTTTTCTCTTTTTTACCGGCTTCTCTTTTTATAGGCCGGGCCGAGGGTAGCTTTCCCCACGGCCCGGCCCTTCAATCCGGAAATTTTTAACTTTGCTGCTCAGTTCCGGCTCCGCCGACCCATGAGCCGCAGGATATAGAGGAACATATTGATGAAGTCCAGGCAGAGCTGGAGCGCGGCGTAGACAGAGGCCTTCTTCAGCATTTCCTCATCATTCTGGAAGGTGACGTAAAGCCGCTTGATCATCTGGGTATCATAGGCGGTGTAGGCCAGGAAGAGCACCACACCGATGGAGCAGATGACCTGCTCGGCGATCCCCACCATGGGAATGAACCACATGGCAATGTTGGCGATAATGAGGAAAATGAGCCCGGTGAGCAGGATGTTCCGCATCCGGGAAAGGTCGATGTTGGTGACAAATCCGAACACCGCCATCCCCCCGAAGTAGAGGGCGGCCATGACGAAGGCAAAAGCCACTTTCTCGATCTGGTAGAGAAGCAGCCAGGTGCCCACCACAAAGCCGATGAGGGCGCAGTGGCCCAAAAACAGGGCCCAGGTGACGCCCACCGAGCTCTTCTGAACGGCCGACGTCATGCCGAAAGCCAGGGCCAGCTGGAGCACCAGCAGAATGATGTGCAGATAGCCCCCGGTCAGCTCCACTAAATTGTAGATCAGGTAAAGGCCGGGCCAGGTGAAGGCCAGGAAGAAGGCCACGCCGAAGGAGACCAACAGGCCGAAGAACATATTGAGGAAGGTCTTGGCGGTATAGCGGCCCAGACTGTCCCTGTTCAGGATCTGCTGGTCCCAGTCCTCCCCGCGCCGGGCCGCCCGGGTCAGGCCCTGCTGCTCCATGCTCTGCTGCTCTAAAATTTTTTCCGATTCGTAAAAATTGTTGTAGTTATTTTCCACCTGTCTTACCTCCTGTCACAGAACTTGGCACTATTATAATGCCCTCCATGCTGTTTTGCAAGTCATTCTTCCCATCTGATTGTACGGTATCGTACAATTTTGGCAGCTTTCCACGCCCCGGTGAGGAGGAATGAAACTTGAAACCAACCATCTACGGCTATGTGCGGGTCTCCACCGCCGAGCAGAACGAGGACCGCCAGCTCATCGCCCTCAGGGAAATGGGGGTGCCAAAGAAAAACATTTTTATGGACAAGCTCTCAGGCAAGGACTTCCGCCGCCCGGCCTACCGGCGTTTGGTCAAACGCATGAAAAAAAACGACCTGCTCTATGTGAAGAGCATTGACCGCCTGGGCCGAAATTATGAGGAGATCCAGAACCAGTGGCGGCGGCTCACCAAGGAGAAGGGGGTGGACATCGTGGTGCTGGATATGCCCCTGCTGGACACACGGCGGGGCAAGGACCTGATGGGCACTTTTTTAAGCGATATCGTCCTTCAGGTCCTCTCCTTTGTGGCGGAAAACGAGCGCACCAATATCCGCCAGCGTCAGGCCGAGGGCATCGCCGCCGCCAAGGCCCGGGGGGTGAAGTTCGGGCGGCCCCCGCTCCCCCTGCCCGAAAACTTTTACGCCGTCCACAAGGCCTGGCGGGAG
>JAGBDQ010000043.1 GCA_017937415.1 Oscillospiraceae bacterium | reverse complement strand
TTCCCACGGGCTGGAACCACTTTGCCGCTCTGGGGGTCTTTATTCTGGCAAGCCTCACCGACCTTTTGGACGGACACATTGCCCGGAGCCGGAACATGATCACCGATTTCGGAAAGTTTATGGACCCCCTGGCTGACAAGGTGCTGGTCATGACTGCTATGGTCTGCTTCTGCGCTATGGGCCGGTTTCCCGCCTGGGCCCTGGTCATTGTCATCTTCCGGGAGTTCGCCGTCTCCGGATTGCGGCTTATCGCTGTGGAGGGGGGCCGCGTCATTGCCGCCGGGTGGTCCGGGAAGGTGAAGACAGCCTCCACCATGATCTGCCTGTGCGTCATGCACCTGGCCATTCCAGACATCCTGTGCTGGGTATGCATATGGGTCATCGTCCTCACCACTGTCTATTCCGGGGTGGAGTACTTTATCAAGAATAAGGACTGCATCGACTGGAAGAACCTGTGAGAATACTTGACACCCGTGTTGGGCCGTGATAATATACTGGATAGAATAGGTTTGAGCGCTGTGAACGGAAAAGTAGCTTCCATGACCCACCGACAGAAAGGACCCGCCACCGGCTGAGAGCGGGACCAGGGGGAAGGGCTGGAAGTGAATTGCGTCCGGGAGCGTTGGGGGCAATGCCCCACGGTCTGGCCCCGTTACCGGCCCCCAAGTGACAAGCGAGAGTGGAACCGCGTTTTTACGCCTCTCATGCCCAAAAGGGCATGGGAGGCGTTTGTGTTTCCACACAAAATCAGAGGAGGAATTTTGATGCAGCTTTACAATTCCATGACCCACGCCAAGGAGGAGTTCAAGACCCACGAGCCGGGCAAGGTGAGCTTTTACACCTGCGGCCCCACGGTGTACCACTTTGCCCACATCGGCAACCTGCGGACCTATATCATGGAGGATGTGCTGGAAAAGGCCCTGCGGTGGGAGGGCTACGAGGTCCTGCGGGTCATGAACATCACCGACGTGGGCCACCTGTCCTCGGACGCCGACACCGGCGAGGACAAGATGGTGAAGGGGGCCAAGCGGGAGCACAAGACCGTCATGGAGATCGCCAAGTTCTACACCGATGCCTTCTTTGCCGACTTCGCCAAGCTGGGCTGCCGCTATCCCGACGTGGTCCAGCCTGCCACCGGCATGATCCCGGAATATATCCAGGTCATCACCAAGCTGCTGGACACAGGCTACGCCTATCAGGCCGGGGGGAACATCTACTTTGACACCTCCAAGCTGAAAAAATACTATGTGTTCAACGACCACGACGCCGAGGATCTCCAGACCGGCGTTCGGGACAGCGTGGAGGAGGACGGGAACAAGCGGAACAAGAACGACTTCGTTCTCTGGTTCACCAAGAGCAAGTTCGAGGACCAGGCCCTCAAATGGGATTCCCCCTGGGGGGTGGGTTACCCCGGCTGGCACATCGAGTGTTCCTGCATCTCCATGAAGTACTGCGGGGAGTACCTGGACCTTCACGCCGGAGGCATCGACAACGCCTTCCCCCACCACACCAACGAGATCGCCCAGTCCGAGGCCTACCTGGGCCATGAATGGTGCTCCCAGTGGTTCCATCCCCGGCATCTCAACACCGCCGGCGGGAAAATGTCCAAGTCCAAGGGGGAGTTCCTGACGGTCTCCCTCCTGGAGGAGAAGGGGTACGATCCCCTGGTCTACCGGCTGTTCTGCCTCCAGAGCCACTACCGCAAGGCTCTCACCTTCACCTGGGAGAACCTGGACAATTCCGCCGCCGCCTATGACAAGCTGGTGAAGCGGGTGGCTGCCCTGGGAGAGGAGGGGACGGCCGATGAGGAGGCCATGAAGCCCTGGCTGGAGCAGTTCCAGGCCGCTCTGGACAACGACCTGAACACCTCCCTGGCGGTTACCGCCCTCTACGATGTGCTCAAGGCAGACCTGAACGATGCTGCAAAGCGGGCCCTCATCGCCCGCTTTGATGAGGTGCTGGGCCTTGACCTGCTGGGCCACGCCGCCGCCCTTAAGGAGAAGGAGGCCGCTCCTGCCCAGAGCGGGGAGGGGGATGCTGAAATTGAGGCCCTCATCGCCCAGCGGGCCCAGGCCAAGGCGGCCAAAAACTGGGCCGAGGCCGACCGGATCCGGGATGAGCTGAAGGCCCAGGGCATCGAGCTCATCGACACAAAGGAGGGGACCACCTGGAAGCGGGTGTGAGAGGATCTGATCCTTTGGGGGGCCATGAAATATGGTATATGACAATGTTCTGCAGGCGGTGGGGAATACGCCTCTCATCCGCCTGAACCGTCTGCCCGGGCCGGACTGCGCCCAGGTGCTGGTCAAGTTTGAGGGGCTCAATGTGGGCGGCTCGGTGAAGACCCGGGTGGCCCTGGGAATGCTGGAGGATGCCCGGCGCAAGGGGCTTTTGGCCGACGGCGGGGTGATCGTGGAGGTCACCAGCGGCAACCAGGGCATCGGCCTGGCCCTGTGTGGAGCGGTGCTGGGCTATGAGGTGCGGATCCTCATGCCCGACTCCGTGTCCCGGGAGCGCTTCAAGCTCATGCGCCAGTATGGGGCAAAGGTCATCCTGGTCCACGACGACGGGGACATCGGCGCCTGTATCGGCAAGTGCCGGGAGATGACCCTGGAGATGGCCCGGGAAGATCCCAGGGTGTTTCTGCCCAGCCAGTTTGACAACCCGGCCAACCCGGCGGTCCACCGTGAGGGCACCGGGCGGGAGATTTTGGAGCAGTATAAGGAGCCTATCCACGGCTTCTGCGCCGGGTATGGCACCGGAGGGACCCTCACGGGAGTGGGGGAGGCCCTGCGGGCGGTCTGGCCCGAGCTGGAGATCTGGGCCGCCGAGCCTGAGAAGGCGGCAGCCCTGTCGGGAGGGGAGAGCGGAAGCCACCTCCAGATGGGGATCGGGGACGGCCTGATCCCGGAAAATCTGCACACCGGACTCATCGACCGGGTGTGCGTGGTCACCGACGGGGAAGCCGTCCGGACCGCCCGGGCCCTGGCCAAGGAGGAAGGGCTCATGTGCGGGATCACTTCGGGAACCAATGTATGCGCCGCCCTTCGGCTGGCAAAGGAGCTGGGGCCGGGGAAGACGGTGGTCACTCTCCTGCCCGACACTGCCGAGCGGTATTTCTCCACCCCGCTGTTTGAGGGGCAGGAGGATGCCTCCCTGTGATTGTGAAGTAAGACGGCCGAAGAAGACGTATCATCAAAGC
>JAGBDQ010000042.1 GCA_017937415.1 Oscillospiraceae bacterium | reverse complement strand
GTGCTTTTTCTTCATCTCCTCGATGTGGGCCCTGGCCTCCTCCTCGGTCTCCACAGGCCAGATATTCCCGATAAAGCGGGACTTTTTCTCCACGAATTCCGCTTGGGCGGCCTTGGTGGGGATCAGATATTCGGTCATGGCAGCCTCCTGTGTATCAGCGGATTTTCTCCCATTCCCCCCGGGGAAGGATATAGCAGACGTCGGTGCGGGTCTCCCCCAACTGACTGCAGACGACCTCCCGGGTCGTGTGGTATGTAAAGCCCAGCTTCTCAATGACCCGCTTGGACTGGGCGTTGAAGTCAAAGTGACAGCAGTGGGCCATCACGCAGCCAAGGTCCTCAAAGGCGTGGCGCAGCAGCTCCCGGCCCGCCTCGGGGACCAGCCCCCGGCCCCAGTAGGGCTTGGCGATCCAATAGCCCAGCTCCAGCTGAACGACTCCTTCGGGCAGGTCAGCGGGACTGCAGAACTCCTCCGGTGGGAAGAGTCCCGCGCTGCCAATGGGCTCCCCGGTCTCCTTAAGCACCAGGGCGTAGGTCTCAGGCTCGCCCAGGGGGCCGTGGATGATCTCCAGGCTGTTTTCCACGCTGGTGTGGGGCGGCCAGCCGGCCCGGGGGCCCACATCAGGATCCGAGGCCCATTTGTACAAAATTTCCGCGTCAGCGTCCTCCCAGGGGCGGAGGATCAGGCACTTGGTTTCCAGTATCATAAGGGCTCTCCTTCCATCCATTTCAATGCCGCTTTGGTTATCATTTCTCCCGTAAATGTGATTGTTCCCTCATGTGACACATAAATCATCCATTTTCGGCTGTCGTCAAAATAAAAGGTCTCCACATGCCACGGGAATGTATAGCCATCGCTATCTCTTTCATAAATCAGTTCCAAAAGATTCTCACTGTGTCGTTTCATATTACCATATTGTATTTGAAAAGATATACACTGCGCTATCTTGCATACACGAATCACTTTTTCTATTTGCTCAATTTTGCCTTCTCTATAGATTTGGTCCACATCATAGGCCGCAACAGGCACCTCTCTTTTTAGAGCACAAAGAGGATACCAGTACCAGCCCTCGCTTCCCGTATATTCTTTCAAAAATGCTGTAAGTCGAGTAAAAGTATCCCTGTCCTTTACAGTTTCAAAGGCAGGAAAATCATCTATCCACATGCCTTTTACTCCTTCCTTCATTTCTCCCAAAACCTGCTTATGCTCTCCTATTCAAATACCGGTTCCAAGGTACTCCATTGCCATTTCGCATACAGCCACGGATGGATCGTCAGACCGCTTTCCGCCGTGGTCCGCATCAGCTCTCCAGAATCAAAATAGATCCGAACATAGCCCTCTTCATCTAAACCATAGTCAAAATCTTTCAGGTCATACTTTTCCGCTTCCGCCAAGCTTCGCTCCGGATCAGAGCCCCGTTCCTCCAAAATGATTGCCAGCGTGTTTATGATCTCTTCTTTGATCTCCTCCGCACTTTGTCCGGTCACTTCTTCCAGGGTCAGAAGCTCTCCCGTGTCTGTACGGAAGGTATATCCATCTATCTGGTATGTCTTGACTCCCCCGGCCATCCATATGGAGGAAAGCGTCACACTCACCAGCTTATCGCTCCAGCAGGTGACCTGGGCGGTATGCCTGTCATACAGCTCCCAGCCGCTCTCCCATGCCCGTTCCCAAATATTATCCATATTGGAATTTTCCGCGCTGAAAAATGTATCCGCCAGTTCCTCAAAAAAGGCATTGATTTTTTCGTAGCCTTCTCCGGGAATATGAAAAACAGGTATCTCAAAATAAACATCCAAATGCGAGCCCTTGGGGTCCAGTTGTATGCGGCGAATCGTGTACCCAACCTCCCGGGTCTCGTAGGTCAATTCCGGTTCCGCCGTTTCCTCGGGAATTATTGAAGTGTCTCCCGTCTTGACAGGTGAGGGAGGCGGCAGCTCTTGTGCCTGCATCTCTCCGCAGCCGCTGAGGAGCAGGGCAAGTGCCAGAAAAAAGGGCAAAAGCCGCTTCATTTCTCTCACTCCTCCCAG
>JAGBDQ010000001.1 GCA_017937415.1 Oscillospiraceae bacterium | reverse complement strand
GGGCCAGGGCCTCCGGATCCTCCCCGCCGGGGACCGGATCCACGGGGACGGTCTGACCGGAGACCGACCGGGGAGCGGGCAGGGCGGAGAGGAGCTTCTGGGCCGCTTTCAGGTCGTTTTCCGCCATGCGGCAGGCCTCCCCCTGCTGGAGGGCCCGGCTGATGGCGGCGGATATCCCGTCAACGGTGGTGACGTTGGGCTCAAAGGGATGGACCAGGGCTAAAAGCTGGGCGGTGAGCTCGTCCTTCTGGGCCAGGAACTTGGCCCGGTCAGACTCCACCGCCTCGTATTTCCGGCGGAGCTCCTGGGCGTTCTCTACCTTTTTGTTGTAGTCGGCGGCACGGGTCAGAATGTCCTCGGGGGCCTGGACGTTATATTGAGCCAGCAGAGCGGTGAGGGCCTTTTTCCGGCTGTGACGGCGAAGGAGACAGAGGATCCCGGCCAAAACCAGTCCGATCAGGGCCCCGGGAAGAATGAGCCATTTGAGGAACAGTCCAAAGCCTGCGATGCAAACAGTGGCAAGCTCGTCCTTGCCCCAGAGCTCCATGGTTATCATCCAGTGAACCAGAAAATCCGGTTGGAGTGGAAATGCAATGATTCCGGGGACGGCGCCGATCAGGGCCCCCAGGAAAAGCCAGAGGGGGAGAGAAGGCTTTTTTTTCAGTTGCTGTGCTTCACTGTGGTCCCGCTGAGCCTGGACGGCCACCTGGGGCGGGATCTTACCCCCGAAGTAGGGGTCATTCTCCGCCTCCTCCTCGGCCTGCCTTGCCCGGCTCAGGGCCAGAGGGGCCTCCTGGTCTGCCTGGCGGAGGTTGGCGGTGAGGGTGTTGAGGTAGCTCAGATCCCCCTGGGCGCTGCGGAGGGTCTCGGCGTCCGGGAGGGCCTGGGTGGTTTTCTCCAGCTGCTCCACCTTGGCAAGGAGCTCGTCATACTCCGCCTGGGCCTTGGCCCGGCGGTGGGAGAGCAGGCTGTCCTGCTGGGCCTGGAGGGCCTCCAGCTTTGTTTTCAGCTCATCCCGCCGGGCGGTGAGGGCCTCCTGGGTCTGGAGGGCCTCCTGATGGCGGCGGAGCAGATCGCTTTGGCAGTCTGCGGTCTCGTTGATCTGGGCCAGTTTCCCCTCAATTTGAGGGATGAGGCCGTTGCGGGCGTTGGAGCGGCGGCGGTTGAGCCAATCCTTCAATCGCCGCTCCACCTGGGAGAAGGAGACCTCCTCCTCCCCGGAGGAAGCCAGGGCGGCCGCCCGCTTTTCCAGGTCGGCGCTGGGGGAGAGGGCCACTTCCCCCTGGCTCACAAAGGCGGTGCGGTCAAAGACCTCCCGGGAAACTCCCAGCAGGGTCTCCCCGCAGGTTTCTCCCGTGAGGCCGGGGACGCTCTCCCCGGTGGCGGTGTAGGTGGCCGAGAAGGTCCCCCAGGGGGTGCTCCCCTTGGGCCCCCGGTAGATCGTAATGCTCCGGCCCTTCCACTCCAAAGTCAGGGTGCCCTCCATGGGAGCCCCCGACCAGGGCTGGTAGCGGGTCTTTTCGGCCAGATAGCCCTCCTTGGTCCGGTCCCGGGCGGGAAAACCGTAGAGCATGGCCCGGAGAAAGGCGCACCAGGTGGATTTGCCCGACTCGTTGGAGGCTTCCACTAAGGTGAAGCCCTCCCCCGGGCGGAGGGTGGCCTTGTTGAGACAGCCGAA
The DNA here is from genome assembly GCA_017937415.1 of Oscillospiraceae bacterium. Classification (GTDB taxonomy): domain Bacteria; phylum Bacillota; class Clostridia; order Oscillospirales; family Oscillospiraceae; genus Vermiculatibacterium. The sequence continues at coordinate 2,487 of JAGBDQ010000001.1, read as the reverse complement.
GGTGGCGGTCATCTCTATGATCTTCATGGCGTATCCTCCCCATTCTCCAGCGCCGCCAGACCGAACCGTACGGCCCGGTCCAGGGCGGCTTTTTCCGTCTCGTCAGCGGCGGCGTCCAGGCGGCGGCGCATCTCCCGGAGGAAGAGGCCGGTGAGGGTGTCCTCGTTCTCCCGGGCCCAGAGGTCCTGGGGCACCCGGGTGTGGTCAATGAGGGTGAGGGCCATGCGGAAGCTCTCCCCCTGCCGGGTGAGGGCGGGGAGGTCCAATGCCTCGGCCTCTCCCGTGAGGATAAGGCGGCAGACGTCCTTGGGGCTTCCGCCCCGCAATGCCTCCGCAATGGCGGCTGAAGGGTCCTTCCCGGTCAGGTCGCACTCCATAATCTGGTACTGCCGCTGACATAGGGGGAGAAATTCCGCCGTCACGGCGTTATCGTCGCCGATGGTGACCCACAGGGCGCCCTTGGCCCCCAGCTCGTCAAAGCCCCGGCCTTCGGTACAGCCGGGATAGGCCCAGCAGGTGTCCCCCTCCCGGCGGAGGCCGGAGCAGCCGTGGATATGGCCCAGGGCCAGGTAGGCAAGGCCGCTCTGGGCGATCTCCTGGCGGGTGACGGGGCAGTAGCGGCTCCCCGGCACGTCCACATCGGCGTGGAGGACCATCACCGCCGGCTTCCCGGTGTGGGGAGCATGAAAGCCGGAGAGGGGGGAGGAGGTGCGGAAGGGGGAGGTGAAGGCCGAGCCGTAGACCGTCACGTTGGGAAGCTCCAGCGCCTCCACCGCCTCAGAACGGAAAATATGTACGTTGGACCGCCAGAAGGAGGCGGCGTAGAGGGAGGAGGGGGCGTAATAGTCGTGGTTGCCCGGGGCAATGACCACCGGGGCAGGGATGCGCCCCAGCGCCTGGGCCAACGCCTGAGCGGTCTCCCGGTAGGTTTGGGCCGAGTCTAAGAGGTCCCCGGACAGCAGCACCAAATCGGCCCCCCGCTCTATGGCGGTGTCGGCCAGCTTGTCCAGCAGAAGCCGCTGCTCGCTCCGGCGCTGGGCGGCCTTCTCCGCGTTCAGGGCGGTGAAGGGGGCGTCCAGATGGAGGTCGGCGGCGTGTAAGATGTGAAGCATATGAGTTCTCCTTTAATCCTGAATGTCCACCCGTTCGATGGAGACGCACTGTTTGCTTTCCGTGTCCACGGTGAAGAGGACGGCGTTCAGCTTGCAGGGGCCCGGGGCGGCCTCGTACCGGGCGGGAAGGCCGCCCAAAAACCGGTTGATGGCCTGGTGGGGCGGGATGCCCAGCACGGACACCGCCGGGCCGGTCATGCCCAGGTCGGAGACAAAGCCGGTGCCCTTGGGGAGGATCTGGGCGTCGGCGGTGGGCACATGGGTGTGGGTGCCCCACATCCCCTGGACCCGGCCGTCCAGATAGAAGCCCATGGCCCCCTTCTCGCTGGTGGCCTCGGCGTGGAAATCCACGAACCACACTTCGGCCTGGGCTTCCTTCAGGGCTTTGTCGGCCACGGTAAAGGGGTTATCGAAGTTGGCGTCCATCTCGGTGCGTCCAATGAGGTTCATCACCCCCACCCGCAGTCCCCGGGGGCCGTCGTACACCCCCCAGCCTTTGCCCGGGACCCGGCTGGTGTAGTTACCGGGGCGGAGGATATAGGGGTTCTCGTCTAAAAAATCGGCGATCTGGAGCTTATTCCAGGTGTGGTTGCCCAGGGTGATCACGTCACACCCGGCGTCCAGGATGAACTGGGCCTGCTTGGGGGTGATGCCCACGCCGGAGGCGTTCTCTCCGTTGACCACGGTGAAATGGACGTCCTTCAGCTTTTTGAGGGAGCGCAGGTGGCGCTCTAAATAGTCAAGGCCGGGGTCGCCCACCACGTCTCCCACGGCCAACAGTCGAAACAGCATGGTCATCATCCTTTCTGAGACCTATTATACTTTATTTTTCCCCAAAGCGCAATTTGAATTGTGGCCGGCTTGGAAATTGTAAACAATTTTTGAAGGGACTTGCTTTTTTTGACCATAGGGTCTATTATAGCGTTAGCACTCGATAAAACAGAGTGCTAACGCTATGTTTTTAATAAAATTTATCATATACGGAGGCATTACCCATGGCAAAGAAGCAATTCAAGGCGGAGAGCAAGCGGCTGTTGGACCTGATGATCAACTCCATCTACACCCACAAGGAGATCTTCCTGCGGGAGCTGATCTCCAACGCCAGCGACGCGGTGGACAAGCTGGCCTACAAGGCCCTCACCGACGACAAGGTGGGCATCAAGCGGAAGGATTTTCAGATCACCCTCATTCCCGACAAAGAAAGCCGCACCCTCACCATTCGGGACAACGGCATCGGCATGACAAAGGAGGAGCTGGAGCAGAACTTAGGTACCATTGCCCGCAGCGGCTCCCTCCAGTTTAAGGAGGAGATGGCCAAGGCCGAGGCCCAGCCCAAGGGGGCCGGGGCGGTGGACATCATCGGCCAGTTCGGCGT
>JAGBDQ010000041.1 GCA_017937415.1 Oscillospiraceae bacterium | reverse complement strand
CAGGAGATAGGCCAGGGCCACCCGGGTGCCCAGGGAGATCACGGTCAGTACCACGCTCATGCCCGGCTTTCCCAGAGCCCGGTAAAGGCCATAGAGGAGGAACAGGCACCCGATGCCGCAGTAGAAGGCCCCCTCAATGCGAAGGTAGCGCACTCCCTCGGCGATAATGGCGGTCTCTCCCGGTTCGGTAAAGAGCCCCATGAGAGGCCCGGCGAACACAAAGACCAGGGCGGACACCGCCAGGCTGAAGCTCACCGAGGCGATCACCGCCCCCCTGAGCCCGGCCTGGATACGTTCACGGTCCCGGGCGCCGTAGTTCTGGGCAATGAAGGTGGAGAAGGCGTTGCCGAAGTCTTGGACCGGCATATAGGCGAAAGCGTCGATCTTCACCGCCGCGGCGAAGGCGGCCATCACCGTGGCGCCGAAGCAGTTTACCAGGCCCTGGACCATAAGGATGCCCAGATTCATCACCGACTGCTGCACGCAGGTAAGGATGGAGAATCCGGCAATCTCCTTCACCCGGGAAAGGCGGAGGCGCAGCCTGCCCCGGAGCCCCCGAAGCTGGGGGGAGCGGATGAGGGCGTAGAGGGTGATGCCCACCCCGGAGACATACTGGGCGATGACAGTGGCCTCGGCGGCCCCCGCCGCCCCCCGGCCCAGTCCCAGCACGAACCACAGGTCCAGACCGATGTTCAGCACGGCCGAGATCCCCAAAAACAACAGGGGGATCACCGAGTTGCCTACCGAGCGGAGAAAGGAGGCAAAGTAGTTATAGAGGAAGGTGGCCCCGATGCCCCAGAAGATGACGGCCAGATACTCCCGCATCAAAGGCCAGACCTCCCCAGGCACCTGGAGAAAGACCTGGATATTGTCCAGAAAAAGGAAGGCCAGGACGTTGAGAAGCAGGGTGAGCAGGCTGATGAGGACAAAGGAGGCGGACACGCTCTCTCCCAGGGCGTCAGCGTCTTTCTGGCCAAAGCGGATGGAGAACACTGCCCCTGAGCCCATGCACAGTCCCAGCAGGATGGAGGTGAGGAAGGTCATCAGGGTAAAGGAGGAGCCTACCGCCGCCAGGGCGTTCTGGCCCAGGTACCGCCCCACAATAAGGGTATCGGCAATGTTATAGCACTGCTGGAGCAGGTTACCCAAGATCATGGGCAGAGCAAAGCGGAGCATGGAGCCCATCACGGGCCCCCGGGTCAGATCCTGGTTCATGGCATATCGACCTCAAATGGAAGGATAGCGCTATTGTAGTCCATGAGAGGAACAATGTCAAACCTTGCCGGAGAAAACTTCCCCGTGAGATCGGGACGCCGGTACCTGCCCTTTGCTGCCCTGCTTTTTAACCAGATGTATGGACGGCGGCTTTTCCGCAGAGCGTGATCCCTTTTTACGGCTGCGCCGGGCACTGCTTGCCCGTGTGGTCGATGGTGTAGTCCACGTTGTACTCTCCGGGCAGGATCAGCTCTGAGATGGGCACAAAGGTGTAACCCTCCTGCAAAAGGGTTTCCAGAATGGTGGGCAGGGCCTCGGGGGTGTGCTTGGCGGCGTTGTGGAACAGAACGATGGAGCCCGCCTGCACCTTGGAGGTCACCCGCTTGGTGATCTCGGCCGCGGAGAGGTCCTTCCAGTCCAGAGAATCACTTTCCCATACAGAGTAAAGCTGTTGCAGCGCAAGGGGTGAAAGGATTTGCTGCCCCGTTTTTCCGACCGCAGGATCCGGAAAACGTTGACCTTATATTTTAGGAGTTGCGCGGTCGGCCGGAGTGGATAGAGTCAAGATTTTAGGGGGTTCTACGGCGGCTCTTGGGGATTACCTTTCAGCTCCGTTTATACATAAATCCAGCAACAAGGCAGTTGCTTCCATCTCGGGAGACAGCCGCCTTGTCGCTTCGTGAGAATTTCAAATTGCGTTCAAACACGGCTCCTCTAAAATAGAACTATCACATAAGAGAGGAGCGATCCCATGAACACTTACGGATATATCAGAGTTTCCACCAAAGACCAGAATGAGGACCGGCAGCTGATTGCCATGCGGGAGTTTGGGATCCGGGATAGCCACATTATCCTGGACAAGCAGAGCGGTAAGGACTTTGACCGCCCCGGGTATCGACAGCTGACCGGTAAATTGAAAGCCGGAGACACTCTTGTGATCAAGAGCATCGACCGGCTGGGGCGGAACTACGATGAGGTTCTGGAACAGTGGCGGCTGCTGACCAAGAAAAAGCAGGTGGACATTGTGGTGCTGGATATGCCTTTGCTGGATACTCGGCAGGGGCGGGATCTGACCGGTGCGCTGATCGCCGACATCGTCCTCCAGCTTCTCAGCTATGTGGCCCAGACCGAGCGGGAGTTCAACCGCCAGCGGCAGGCCGAGGGGATCGCGGCGGCCAAGGCCCGGGGCGTCCGATTTGGGCGGAGGTGCAGGGAGCGGGGTGAGAACTATATGGCCGTTATGGCGGCGTGGCGGCGGGGGGAGCTCAGCGGCCGGGCGGCGGCCAGAGAATTGGGCGTTGCCCATGGGACCTTTCAGCGCTGGTGTAAAGAGGAGCCGACCGATCAATAAAGCTTGGTTTATGAGCCGCGGTGTTTTTGTTGCGAATATGAAAAGAATGTGGTACAATTAACTTAATAAAGTCGAAAAAATTCGGCGAATGGAGAGTGGCTCATAAACCAAGGTTTGCAAGCCATATCTCCTTCACCCACACAAAAGGAGATATGGAATTATGATCACTGGCGAGCTGAAAAACAAAATCGATGGCATCTGGGACATTTTCTGGTCCTCGGGCATGACCAACCCCCTGACCGTCATCGAGCAGATCACCTACCTGATGTTTATCAAGATCCTGGACGACAACGAGCTGCGCAAGGAGGCCAACGCCGCCGCCTTTGACATGGAGGTGGTGGACCCCATCTTTGACGCCCAGCACCAGGACTGCCGCTGGCACAACTTTCGCCACTATGAGGCGGACGCCATGTTCAAGAATATGACCGAAAAGGTCTTCCCCTTCATCAAGAACGACCTTCACGCCGGAAAGGATACCGCCTTCGCCCGGTACATGAAGGACGCCCTGTTCCTGGTGCCCACGGCCCGGGTGCTGCTCCGGGTGGTGGACGCCCTGGACAGTCTGGATCTGAACAACAAGGACATCATGGGGGACGTGTATGAATACCTTCTCTCCCAGATCGCCCAGAGCGGCACCAACGGCCAGTTCCGCACCCCCCGGCACATCATCAGAATGATGGTGGAGCTGATGCAGCCCACTGTGGACGACACCATCTGCGACCCCGCCATGGGCTCGGCGGGCTTCATCTGCGCTGCCGCCCAGTATGTCTCCGAGCATTATGCCTCCGAGCTGATGAAGACCGAGAACAAGAAGCACTACACCACCACCATGTTCACCGGTTTCGACACCGACCAGACCATGCTCCGTATCGGCGCCATGAACATGATGCTCCACGGGGTTGAGGCTCCCAACATCACCTGGATGGACTCCCTCTCCGAGGACAACACCCACCGGGAGGAGTACTCCCTCATCATGGCCAACCCGCCCTTCACCGGCAGTTTGGATAAGGAGACCGTGTCCAAGGACCTGTTGAACCTGGCCGAGACCCGCAAGACCGAGCTGCTGTTCCTGGCCCTATTCCTGAAGGCTCTGAAGGTGGGCGGCCGGTGCGCCTCCATCGTCCCCGACGGCGTTCTCTTCGGCTCCTCCAAGGCCCACAAGGCCATCCGGCAGGAGATCGTGGAGTTCAACCGGCTGGAGGCGGTGATCTCCATGCCCTCCGGCGTGTTCAAGCCCTACGCCGGGGTGTCCACCGCCATCCTGATCTTCACCAAGACCGGCCACGGCGGAACAGACAAGGTCTGGTTCTATGACATGAAGGCCGACGGCTTTTCCCTGGACGACAAGCGCAGTGCAATCGCTGACAATGACATCCCCGATATCATCGCCCGGTTTCACAACCTGGCCGCCGAGGAGAGCCGGGAGCGCACCGAGCAGAGCTTTTTGGTACCCAAGCAGGAGATTGTGGACAACGGCTATGACCTCTCTATCAACAAGTACAAAAAGACCGAGTACGTCCCCGTGGAGTACCCGCCTACCTCCGAGATCTTCGCCCAGCTCCGGGAGCTGGAGGCAGAGATTCAGAAGGGGATGGAGGAATTGGAGGGGATGGTGTGATGAAAGTATCTTTGGGCAGCTTTTTGGAGGAGATTACCGAAAAGACCACAAAAAATGATCAATATCCGGTTCTTACATCATCGAAATCAGGCCTGTTCCTCCAAAGCGATTACTTTAATAAGCAAGTTGCCAGTAAGGACAACACTGGATATAAAATCATCCGTAAAGGGCAGTTTACTTATCGAGCAATGAGTGACACAGGAGAATTTTTCCCCAATATGCTTGAGTGTGCAGAAATCGGAATTGTAAGTCCGGCATATCCGGTATTTGGAATTTCAAGAGAGAACGTTGTTGAACCAGAATATTTGAAATACTTTTTTCAATCGGATGAGTTTCAGCATTCTATCTCTTCGTTTGCACAGGGAAGTACTCGGACAAGTGTAAAGTTTGAAAAAATGAAAACGGTTTTAATTAATTTGCCAAGCCTTGAGGAACAAAAAAAGACTATACTCAAATTGGACAAAGTCGCCGACCTCATCTCCCTCCGCAAGCAGCAGCTTGCCAAGCTGGACGAGGCGGTCAAAGCACGGTTTGTGGAGATGTTTGGGGATCCAATCTTGAACCAGAAAGGGTTTCCCGTTTATCGTATGGATGAGGTCGTTACATTTCAAGGCGGAAGTCAACCAGACAAGAAATTCTTTGAGTATGTTCCGACCGCAGATAATATCCGCTTAATTCAAATAAGAGACTATAAAACGGATAATTATATTACATATATTCCAAAGTCAAAGGCAAAGAGATTTTGTACTGCAGATGATATTATGATAGGTCGTTATGGACCACCGATTTTTCAGATTCTGCAAGGTATTGAAGGTTCATTTAACGTTGCGCTTATGAAGGCAACTCCCAAAATCGGTCGAAGAGAATTTATTCGATATTTCCTAAAGCAAGATTGCTTGTTGCGTTATCTGGAAGGAATGTCGCAAAGGACTGCTGGTCAAGATGGTATCCAAATGGATAAGTTGAAAGCTTACCCTGTGCCAATGCCACCAGAGGATATGCAAATTGATTTTGAAAATTTGGTAAAGAAAATTAAAAACCAAAAAGCAACTATCCAACAGAGCTTGGAACATCTGGAAATGCTGAAAAAATCTCTGATGCAACAATATTTTGGATGAGAGGAAACAATAGTATGTGTGAAATTCTTAGAGATGGACTGATTGGACTAATTAGTGGCATAATTTCCAGCACAGTGGTCACAATATGCTTTTCTATAAGGGATAAGAAACGGAGGGAAAAGGAAGGATTTGGTGAAGATGTTCAGACATTTCATCGGTACTTGCTCCGGATCCGGAGTGAACTTGATATTTCATATCGGTTGGGTGACTATTCGTCAATAATTCGGGCCATTGAAGCTGAACCCATTTTATACTATTTTGATAATTTGTCAGAGACAAGTGCAAAAGAAAAAAGAGAGATTTCTGATTTCGTTGAATCATTAAAAGAAAAATATGGAAACGAAAAGGATAATAATATTTTAAAAGCAGAAATAATAAAGGATTCAAGCACTCTTTTTAGATACAGCATAGATGTATTAAAATTTACAAAAAACAGAAAAAGTGCAAAAAAACACTAACTTTTAACCATATGTAGGTGACCCCCATGAACTTCGACTACTTAAAGCCCTTTCCTGACCTGGCCAAGCTCCACGAATACTGCACCGAGGCGGAGGAGTTTGCGCTGAGCAAGCCCAACATCAGCGCCACCTCGGCCCGGAAGGCCATGGAATTTATGGTCAAGCTGATCTATGCCTCCCTGGTGGGGCAGGATTATGGGCCCACCGTTTTCGAGATGGTCACCGATGTGCGCTTTGCGGAGTACGTCAAAAGCCCCACCTTGATGAACTCCATCCACTACATCCGCAAAATGGGCAACATTGCTGTCCATGAGGGGAACATCACCGCGGAAGAAGCCCTCCACGTTCTGGAGGAGCTTCACTATCTGGTGGGGGAGTTCTGCATTTTGCTGGGCCTGGTGGATACATACCCCAAGTTCACGGAGCCGGGCGCCTCTCCAGCGGACAAGCCTGCCCCGAAGGAGGAGGGGACGGGAGCGCAGCCCCAGCAGAAGGTGGAGCTGGCCCCCGAGCTGGTAGCCAGGTTTGCCCCCCGGCTGCGGAACACCCAGTTCAACGTGACCTTCCAGCGGGACGAGGAGGAGAACAGAAAACTCTATATGGCGGCCTGCCTCCGGGAGGCGGGCTGGGCTCTGGTCAGCCGGCCCGACCAGGCCATGCCCTGCTGCGCCGGCATTGATATCCTGCTGCAAAGCGGGCAGCAGGCGGACTATATCCTCTACGGCCGGGACAACAAGCCCCTGGCCGTTGTGGAGTACCGCACCACCAGCCAGAATCTGGTGGAGGGCCGCACCAAGGGCATCGAGAAGGCCAATGAACTGGCTCTCAAGCTGGGGTACAAGCCCATTGTCTACTATACCAACGGCTATCACATCTATGTCATCGACCAGCTGGGCTATCCGCCCCGCCGGGTGTTTCAGTTTCACACTTTGGAGGAGCTGGAGCTTTTGAAGCTGCGCGCCGCCATCCGGCAGGATATCTCCCAGCCCGTGATTGACGACAACATCACGGGCCGGCAGTACCAGAAGGAGGCCATCACCGCCTCCTGTAACGCCTTTATGAACAAGCGCCGCCACAGTCTGCTGGTCATGGCCACTGGTACGGGAAAGACCCGGGTGTCCATCTCCCTGGTGGATATCCTGATGAAGGCCAACTGGGCCAAGAACGTGCTCTTCCTGGCCGACCGCACCTCCCTGGTTCGCCAGGCCCACAAGAATTTTAACAAGCTGCTGCCCTCGGTGACCACCTCCATCTACGCCGGCGGTACCGACAGAGATCCCAACGCCCGGATTATCTTTTCCACCTATCAGACCATGATCAACCTGGTCAATGAGGATACCCGGGAGTTTGGCATCGGACGGTTTGACCTGATCATCATTGACGAGGCCCACCGGTCCATTTTCAAGAAGTACAGCGCCCTGTTCCACTATTTTGACGCCCTGATGCTTGGCCTGACGGCTACTCCCCGGGCCGAGGACAACAGAAGTACCTACCAGATGTTCCAGCTGAAGAACGGGAATCCGGATTATGCTTATGAGCTGGAGGAGGCCATTGACGAGGGGTATCTGGTGGGCTTTTCGGTTTTGGACAAAACAACCCAGGCCTTGCGCCGGGGGATCTGCTATGACGAGCTGACAGACGAGGAGAAGGAGTCCTTTGAGGATGCCTTTGCCAGCGGGGATGACGATACCGGGGAGAGCGAAAGCTTTGATGGCGCCGTGGTGGACGCCAATATGCTCAGAAGGGCGAACTATGTCAATCTGGGCACCATTGACGCTATGCTGAACGATCTGATGAAGAACGGGTTGAAAATCAATGGGGGAGACAGGCTCGGAAAGACGATCCTGTTTGCCAGGAACCACTTTGAGGCGGAAAAGATCGTGGAGCGGTTTCAGAAGCTTTATGCCTATTTGGGGCCCAACTTCTGCAAGCTGATCGACAGCCAGGTGGCGGAGAATCAGAGCCTGATCGACAGCTTCGGCGAGCGGGACCAGCTGCCCCAGGTGGTAGTGTCCGTGGATATGATGGATACCGGCATTGATGTCCCTGACGTGCTGAATCTGGTTTTCTTCAAAAGCGTCCACTCCAAGATCAAGTTTCTGCAGATGGTGGGCCGGGGGACCCGGCTCAGTCCGGACGTGTTTGGCCCCGGCCTGGACAAAAAGGGCTTTTTGATTTTCGATTATTTTGATAATTTCAACTTTTTCCAGGCGCACAATACCTGGTCCGCTGTAGACGAGAAAACCAATAGCTCCGGCTTTGCAGATGTGCCGCAAAGTGTTTTGCTGAATGAGCGGAAGCTGAGTATTCTCAGGACGCTGACCGAAAGCGACAACCTTACTCCCTTTGACCAGGCCTACCGGGATCAGCTCAGGACGTATTTTATCAACAGTGTGCGCGGGCTGTGCAATGATGACATAGAAGTGCAGTACAACATGGCCTACGTGAGCAAATACAGAACGGCGGAACAATGGGACGGCTTCACCGGCGCAAAGGAAAAAGAGATCACGGAGCATATTTTGCCCCTGCTCCCGCCGGATCCCTCCCCGGCCAAGGTCAAGAATTTTGATCTGATGATCTATACCATTGAGGATCAGGTACCCAAGCGGGCGGAGGCGGAGAAGGATGTCCGAAAGATCCGGTATGGCTTTGGCAACGTGGGAAAGAAAATTGATGATATGCTTGCGGAGCTTATGAAGCTCAAAACGATCCCTGCAATTGTCCAAAAAGAAGAACTGATCCAGAAAATGCGAAATGCGGATTATCTCTTTGATAATTTCTCTTTGGAACGGTGCGAAAGCGTAAGAAAAGACCTTCGGGAATTGATGGTCTATATCCCGGATGATGTGCGCTATTATACAATTGATGTCAAGGATTTTGTGATTGACGCCGCCACAGATGACAGTTGGATCAACCGGGAGAAAAGCTATGCGGAAAAAGCTCGGGAGTATATGGAACAAGGAAGCCCAGCCTTGGCCAAGCTGCGCAATCTGGATGAGCTGACCCAGGAGGAAAAGACCGAGCTGGAGGACACGTTCAAGTCCAGACTGGGAACGGAGACGGACTATGTCGCTTGGTCCGGCGGAAGGCCTCTTTTCCCCTTCCTCCGGGTGCAGGTCGGAATTGCGGATGAGGCCATTCAAACCAAGTTCGGCTCATTTTTGAATGCGGACACCCTGAACCCGCAGCAGCTGGCTTATATGGAGCAGATTATCAGCTATGCCCGGGAGAACGGCGATATCGTGTTTCTGGATCTCCAAAAGGTCAGCCCATTCTGCGATGTGGATATTATGGCCCTGTTCGGCCAGAAGATCGTACATATCAAGGAACTGATTAACGGCTTGCACAAACCGGTCATGTGAGGAATTGTCAATGGAGATAATGAAGATTTTGGAAACCTCCACGGAGGATCTCTACCCGGAAGATCTGGACTTCTTTGAAACCGAGCTTGACACAGGCGACTATCCGGAAGAATACGCAACGCAGTGCAGGCAAAAGATCCAAGAGCTTAGAAAGTGGATTTCTGGAGATTCGAACGAGAAAATGACCGAAAAAGCCCCAAAAACGAATGCAAAAAAAATACAACAAGGTACAACTTCTGTAAAACTCGGAGATATCATACCTGATACGGAAAACCTTACAGCCGCAGCGCTTTCCAGGGAACAGCAGATCCTTCATACCATCAGTTCTATGCGCCAATCTGACACTTATAAAAGCGATTTTAAGGGATATCTCTTAAAAACAGAAGAAATTGATGCACATTTTGTGGATTTGCATTATGGCTTTTTTCAGCGTTGGGAACTCGATACCATCCTTTCGGTCAGACAGATGGGCGAGAATTTCCTGGAGAAGTATTTTGATGTGTTGGATCACGACAAAATTGCCCTATATCAGGAATTTTCAGAGAATTTTTACATGAAACACTTTTCTCGGTTGAAGTCTTCGATTGTTTTGACGCGGGGCAGAAACAGCTGGCGGAAAAAAGGAAAGCGGTCCAAACAGCTGGATGTGTTTTTGCGCTTGAAGGGGGTAAAGGCATGATTTCCATTGGTGAAGCCAGACGACTGGTAAAGCGAACTTTATTGGCGAATATCGTTTCCGATAAACCCAATCTGGCTATTACACCGCTTATTTCCGGAAAGCATGGTATTGGTAAATCGGCCATGGTCAAAAGTATTGCGGAGGATTTGGGCGGCGTCTGTATTACCGTGGAGGGCGGGACGCTGAAGGAGGGGGAAATCACCGGCCTTCCCTATCAATACAAAGATGAGAATGGAAAAACAAGATTCCGCTTTTTGCCTTACTACGCCATTGAGCGCATTCAAAACGAAGAAAAACGGTTGTTTGAACTGTTTGATGGAAAAGAAGCAAAAGGCTCAACTCTGTCCGGCGATGAAAACCGATTTGCGCGAAATGATCTGACTGTGGAGGAACGGATCAATGCGATCCAAACCGGCAAAGTCCACCCGGTTATTATTTTTATTGATGAAATTAACCGAACGGAAAATACCGTTTACAAGGAATTGATGAACATTCTGCTTACCCGCAGTGTCAATGGCTATCAATTTCCCTGGTGGGTATTTTTCGTGGGTGCAATGAACCCCAGTACACAGAACAGCGTATATGCCACGAACGAAATGGATCCGGCGCAGCTCGATCGTTTTATCAAACTCAAAGTGGGCAATGATACTTCGGAATGGTTGACGTTCGGGAAAAGGACCGGGATTGCTGCGGAGATTTTGAATTTTATCAAAGATAACCCCAAATGTTTGTCTCCTGATGCTAAGGAACTGGAGGATGAAGAAAAACCGACCCCGTCCCCACGGGGCTGGGATATGGTGGATACTATCCTGAAGTCAGAACCACTTCTTCGGGAGTTCTTTTCAGAAAAGGAGAATGACCCCAGGATTGTGGAAAAAGACATGAAAAATCTGGTTTCTGCCAAGCTGGGTGCTTCGACAGCGACCATGTTCTTTTCCAGCATGGTCTCACAGGCAAAGGCACTGCGCCCGGAGGAGATTTTTGCCGATGATGAAAAACTGACTGTCAGTAAGGCAACCTTGAAGAAAATGTCTGCTGCAAAAAAAGTACAGACATGTGATCTCCTTTTGAATTTTCTGAAGGAGAATATCGAATTTATGATGCTGGACAAAAAAGGGTTTGAAAGGGCAAAGAAACAACTTACTGCGTTGGCACGGGAGTTGGATTCATCCACAAGACTTTTGTTTGCACAGAATATAGCTGCGACAAATACAGACGATGGGAACAGTATGATCGAACTTTTATTTGATGTATTTGAATCGGACCTGATCGCGATGCTGGATTTGTCAGATCAGACCAGGCGGGCCATTGAAAAAAGCAAATGATGGAGAATAGTGATATCGGGGTGCTGCTATGCAGTATTAAGGAGGATATCCAAATTGTTGAAGGCGGAGAAGTCAGCGAGTCTCTGCTGAGTGGGGTGCGCACAGATTTCCTGGAGCTGATTGAGCTTATCAAGCTGTTTTTGATTTCGGAACGTGACAGCTATTATGGCTACTTTCTGATGAATATGCAGGTCAGGGTCAATTTTTGCGGAAATAGTATTGCGGGAATTCGTCTCAACGAATTCCCCCCGGTCTTTGAATCCAATCCTCTACTTCTATGTAAGTTTAAGCTGAAGGAAATTTTGTATATCGTATGCCATGAGATCGATCATATCGTGTTGAATCATCCGACCGAGATGATCAGGTCAAATCCGACCGGTGACCGGGAGATTTTTCATAAGTTTAATCTGGCGGCAGATGCAGCTGTCAATGACCGAATTAACGCTGAAATTAGAACAGAAAAGCATATGTTTTTGCAACAGCCGGAAGGGGCCATTACATCGAAGGTTTTGTCAGACATGTTTCAACTTGGCAAAATTGAAGCGAAGAAAGATTATCTGTATTACTTTAATCTGATTCGGGATAAAGAAAGCGTAGAAGAGGCAACAACTGGGCAAGCCCGCATGATGGAGGGGAAAAAGAGGAAAACAGGACATTTTGATTGTGATTATGAGATTATCACGGCAGAAAACTGTGCCGGGAATATCGATGACCATGACTGGAGTCTTGGTGGTGATGCGGAGGATGCGGCAGCGGCTGTGAAGGAACTTGTCAATGCAGCGGTGGGCATGATGAATGAGGAAGCCAGAAGCCTGATGCCTGGTGATTTTATGAGCCAGGTAGAGATTATCAACAAGCCACCCCAATTGCCCTGGCAAGCAATTCTTAAAAGGTATGTTGGAACCATTACCGCAAATAAAAGGAAGACCCAAACGAGGTTCAACCGCAGGCAGCCGGATCGATTTGACTTACCTGGAAGAATGGATGATAAGGTGCTGAAACTTGTGGTGGCGATAGATACCTCCGGTTCAGTCAGTGACCCCATGATCAGCAAAATCCTGAATGAAATTTTTTCAATATTGGCAAAACGGAAGCATGAAATTACAGTAATTGAATGTGATGCTGCGATTCGGCGTATTTACAGAGCAAGAACCCCTGCTGATATTAAAACCAAAGTTATGGGCCGGGGAGGTACTCAGTTTAGCCCTGTGATTGATTATATCAATCAGAACAAATACTTCCGGGATGCGCTTCTAATATATTTTACGGATGGATATGGCGAACATATGATCCCGAAGCCCCGGACCTATCGCAATCTCTGGGTGGTAGCCGGTGGTGCGGAGAACCTTTCTCTGGATGAGCCTTTTGGCTTGGTCCTGTCTTTGTAAGTCTTTGTCATGAGAATACTTCAGACTTAATGAAGAAGCATAGAGGGGGCAATGATATGTCAGAAATCAAAACGCTCAAAGGCAAAATTTCGTGCAGACAGGCAAGCGAAGATACAAGGGTCATTATCGACAATTCGTTTTCTATCGTTGTCCCTAAAGGGATGAAGTTTTCCACAGATCAAACAGAATTTGAGGACAATAAGATCTTTGCACTATTTTCACCTGTGGATCCTGACAGTTTGCTTGAAAAGAGTGTTGATTTTGAATACGGCGCCTCATCAGCCAGATTGCGCATTGATCCTAAGAAGAGGAGTCTATCCAGCTTAAATACAACAGATAAAGAAGTGCAAAAGATAATGGAGGCTGCATTCTCCGACGCTGCTATTCGAAAGCAATTGGAACAAGCGCTTCTTTCGGGCCTTTCCAATGTGGCGGAATCTTTCGTGGTAAAAAACGATGAAAATGCCATTGTCGTTGCGACCACACCCATGGCGATCGCATTTGGCAATGCGGCGTTCGCGATTATGATCCCGAACGGTTATACATACTCGGGGCAGTACCTTGTCCGGGATGACCCTGAGGCGGTTCTTGATGTGGCCTCGCCTGCTGTCTACAAGAAGACCATCAAAAAATGGCTTGGAACGGTGGAAGTTGTCTTGCCCCAACAACAGAAGAGCGCCGAGCAGCAGAAGACTGCAGCGGAGAGTAAGCCCAAGTCGCTGACAAAGGGGGAGATCACATATAAAAAGGGCCATGTTTTCACATTGGCAAGTCTGGCAATCCCCGTTCCGGACGGAATGAGATATATGGCGCATACAGCCACCAGTTCTGTTCCCAACGGGAAAAGCGTTCCGGCCAGCAAGATGAACTATGATTTTGTGTGTTATACCGGAAAGGCGATCACGAATCCGGATCAATATAAAGACGCACGGTTCGGGTTCTCTGTGATCAGCCCGCAGGTAATATCCGCCTCTGAGTGCGCAGACAGCGAAACTAAATTGACACAGGAACTGGCGGAAGGAATCGCAACGAAGATAATGGAAGCGACCTATCAGCAAGTGAACAAAAAACCGCAGGAAATCGTATATGACAGGAAGGAAACGAATGTAATCATTGCCCACAGCCGCCTGGATAAAAGCACAGATAAAGAAAACTATTGGGAGAGCTTTTTGTTTGTGGTGGTTGACAGCCCGAACATGATATGCTACCGTGGAACTATCTTTATTAACGCACCTTCTAATCGGAGGTCATTTGACGCCGTCGTGAAAGAATTTTTACAGCACATTTCCATTTTGGACGGCGCAGAAAAAAGCTCGACTGATGTTGCTGCCCTGGGTACTTATGCACGTGGCGGAAAAAAGGAAGAGGCGGAGAAAAAAGCAAAAAAAGAGGCTTTTGAGAAGGCCGAGGAAGACGCATATGAAAAAGCTCTGAGTGAACGGGAGGCAAAAGTCCAGGAGGAAATTAAGATCAAAACGGGAAAGGAAGAGCAGGCACACAAGGAAAAACTGGAGGAAATAGAGCGGCAATACAGAGTCAAGAAGAACGAGCTGACTGAGTCACTCCAGGCAATAGAGCAGGACCTGGCTCAGGCTCAACAGGCGTTGAGTCAGTTGGGCTTTTTCAAGATGAGGGAAAAGAAAGAGCTTCGGGAAAGAATTGAAGCAACGCAAAGAGAAAAAGATTCTGTTGAAGCGGCGCTGAGTTTGGCGGATTCCGATTATGGTACACAGGTGGGACTGGCTGAGATTGAATTTCAGGATCGAGTGGCGGAAATTCAGAAGAGCATTTAAAAGAAGAATCCGATGCCTGCTTTTCCTCCCTCAGTGAAGGAAAAGCTTGGAAAACAAAGAGCTGAAAAAGCGGAGCAAAGAAGGAAAAAACAAGAGAAATTCAAAATGACACATCCAAATGTGAGTATCCTTCAGGCTATGCTGGACTATGATAGTCCTCGAACTTGCACAGAAATATTCTATCATTGTGAGACACCGCTGTCGATTTGTGGAGTATCCTTCTTTTTACGAACTCTTATATCAGAAGGGTATGTTATGCTTACAGAGGAGAAGGGAGCGCGTACATTCTTTAGTATCCCAGAAGGGCAAAAGGAAAGGGCGAAGCAAAGAATACAGCAGGAAAAAAGAGAGCCGGGAAAGTATGCTGTGGGTTATTTGAGCGAGGAAAGTATAAGATCGGAGATATTGTATGTATTGAGATCGGAGGTAGAAAAAGGATTTACATGCAAAGAAATTTGCGATGGGACAGAACATTTACGGATGGTTCACGAAGAAATGGTTCGCGCGTTGGTTAACCAGCTGGTATCAGAAGGACAAGTAAAGAGTTATAAAGGGACGGATGGAAGGACATATTTCTCGTGCGGAGAGGTCTAAATTCCTTTATTTTTGTTTTTGTAAAGGAGAAAATAGAAAGTGTAAAAAATAGGGAAACCGGGGAGACCAGGCAATATATACACAGTTGAGTGTGACTGCTAAAGCGAAGGGAGCAGATGCAAAGTGAAACTGATTCATCTATCCGATCTTCATATCGGAAAGCGGGTCAATGAATTCCCGATGATTGAAGATCAGAAATACATATTGAACGAGATCCTGAAGGTCGTGGATGAGGAGCGTCCCCAGGCCGTTTTGATTGCCGGAGATGTCTATGATAAGTCTGTCCCCTCCACGGAGGCAGTGGAAGTGCTGGACTGGTTTTTGAACGCTCTGTCCCAGAGGGACTTGGCGGTGCTGATGATTAGCGGAAACCACGATTCTCCGGAGCGGTTGGCATTTGCCTCTTCGCTGCTGAGAAAGAACGGGGTATATATCTCTCCGGTATACAGTGGGGCGGTCGACCCTGTTTCACTGGAGGATGAATACGGAAAGGTGAACTTCTATCTTCTGCCCTTTATTAAACCAGTCCACGTTCGGCACTGCTTCCCGGAAGCGGTGATAGAAAACTACACTGACGCAGTGCGCTGCGCCATTGAGCACATGAATGTGGATCCGAAACAGCGGAACGTGCTGCTTACCCACCAGTTTGTTACGGGAGCAGAGCGGTGTGAGTCGGAAGAGCTGTCCATAGGCGGAAGCGACAATGTGGATGCCAGCGTTTTTGATCCCTTTGATTATGTGGCGCTGGGCCATCTTCATGGCCCGCAAAATGTGGATGGGGATCGGATCCGTTACTGCGGAACGCCCCTAAAATATTCGTTCCCTGAGGCGCATCATGTGAAATCGGTGACTGTGATAGAGATGGGAAAGAAGGGGGAGCAGTCGTTGCGAACGGTCCCTCTTGTGCCCAAGAGAGATATGCGGGATCTGAGAGGGACTTACGACCAGGTCGCGTCTCAGAAGTTTTATCAGAATCTGGATCGGGATGCCTATGTCCGCATTACGCTCACCGATGAGAATGATATCCCGGACGCCGTGGGGAAATTGCGGGTCATT
>JAGBDQ010000040.1 GCA_017937415.1 Oscillospiraceae bacterium | reverse complement strand
GGTAGTCCTCGCCCTTGATCTCATCGCCATCCTTGAGCAGATTCATCCTTTTCCCATAGGCATTGAGGGTGGAAGTCAGCGCCTGTTTGAACCCGGTCTCGTGCATGCCGCCCTCGGGGGTATGCACGTTGTTGGCGAAGGAGAGAATGGTCTCGTTGTAGCTGTCGTTATACTGGAAGGCCAGCTCGGCCATGGCGTCGTCCTTCTGGCCCGCCACATAGATCACATTCTCGTGGAGGGGGGTCTTGGACCGGTTCAGGTAGGTGACGAACTCCCGGATGCCGCCCTCGTAGCACATGGCGTCACCTACCGGCTCCTCCCCCCGCTGGTCGGTGATGGTGATGTGGAGCCCGGCGTTGAGGAAGGCCTCCTCCCGCATACGGGTGTGGAGGATGTCGTAGTCGTACTCGGTGGTCTCGGTAAACATCTCCGGATCAGGCTTAAAGACCACCTCGGTGCCCGTTTTATCGGTCTTGCCGATGATGGTCATTTCCTGGGTCATATTGCCCCGGGCAAACTTCACCTCGTAGATGTTGCCGTTCTTGTGGACCCGGACCTCCATCCACTCGGAAAGGGCGTTGACCACGCTGCCGCCCACGCCGTGGAGTCCGCCGGAGACCTTGTAGCCGCCGCCGCCGAACTTGCCGCCGGCGTGGAGGACGGTGTAGACCACCTCCAGGGCGGGGCGGCCGGTCTGGGGCTGGATGTCCACAGGGACGCCCCGGCCGTCGTCGGTGACCTTGATCACGTTGCCGGGGAGAATGTCCACCGTGATGTGCTTACAGTAGCCCGCCAATGCCTCGTCGATGGCGTTGTCCACGATCTCGTAGACCAGGTGGTGCAGACCCGAGGAGGAGGTGGAGCCGATGTACATGCCCGGACGCTTCCGGACGGCTTCCAGGCCTTCCAGCACCTGGATCTCGCTGCCGCCGTACTCGTGCTCGGTCTGGGTGACGCTGTCCTCCCACTCCTGCTCTTTTTTCAGTTCTTCTTTCATCAGTTCTTCGTCCATAGGTACCTCCGAATTTTTTCACTTGACGGAACACGGGAAAGCCTCTTTCCCAAGGGGTTTTCCCTTGTTCCGCCTGATTTTTTGCTTTTTCAATGTTTCACGTGAAACATTGCTTTTTACTGTTCCTCTTTTTGTTCTTTCTCGCTTTCCTCCGGCTCCTCTTGATTTTTCTCGTACCGATACCATCCAAAAATACTCCCTGAAATCATTCCCATCATTGCGCCTCCAAGGAACAGGGAACCAACAAAAGCCCCCATTCCGCAGGCGTGTTCTTTTGCTGCTTCAGGATCCCCACGAAACAGCAAAAATGGAATGACCCACATCACAACAATCGCAATCAATCGTAAAGGGGCCTTACTTTTTCTGTCCTTTGTCAAAGCGCACACGCCGGATTGAAGCCCCCAGCCTACTAAAAAGGCCGGAAGGGCAACCGGCAGCATATACATTAGGAATATCATTACGCCCATTTTTCCTCCTTTACTCCAGTCCGTTGCCCTCCAGGCGTCCTTTCAGGGTGGCTGTGGAGAGCTGGGAGAGATAGACCAGCGGTTCGCCCCCATTCTTTTGGCAGAGCACGAAGGACCGGGGCAGGTCGCTGGCGGCGTTCACCACCCGCCCCTCCTTCTCGGCCCGTTCCAGAAAGGACCGGGTCCGGTGGGACCAGGAGGAGTTGTCCAGGTCGAACACCCCCAGCACGCTCTCAAAGGGCACCAGCACCGATTGACCAATGTGAAGGTACATCCTATCATCCTTTCAGCCAGTTCAGCACCAGGGCGCGCAGCTTGCTTACCACAAACCACACCAGCCCCAGGCAGAGGAAAAACACAGCCCAATAGAGAAGCTGGAACAAAACGGGAACCAAACCCCGGAACCAGAAAAAATATCCCACGGCGCAGACCCCACCCAAAATTGCCGGAAGCTCCAACAGCTTCCTGTTCTCGGTCACGGCGGTCAGAATAGCCTGTAACCCCAGCCCCACCCAGAAGGGAAGGCAAAGGAGCACCGCCAGGACCACGCCGAACACCGCCAGCGCCGGCGCCAGAATGGGCAGGACGAGCAAAACGTGGAACATGGAATTCTTTCTCCCCTTTTCACTTTCTCTTTTTCTTTGCCGCCGTTTTAATTGTTCCTCCCGTCAGGGTCAACGCAAAGCCAGCTTCGGCTACCATTACATAGGCCAAGAAGAGGTTAAACAGATAAAAGAGAGGGATTCCCACCAAGCCTACGATCCATGTCTCTCTCAAAAGAAAGAGTATTGAAATCCCAAGAAATATCATGATACCTCCAGGAAGCATAACCCAGAACCGGAACTTGAAAATGCTCCAAAAGGAATGGAAACCAAGGGATATTCCTTCCCGGATCACCTGTCTCCCGTTCTTCTTCGGGGAAAGGAACAGAAAATAATCCACAGGAAACCAAACAATGGCAACGCAGTACCCCAGAAGGGAACGAAGACCCGTGCCAAGACTTTTTATTGCATTTCCTTTCATGTAGCTTGTCCTTATCTCCCATGAGATCCCGGTTTGGGCATTCAGAGCCTCCACATAGCCGGATCCTTTTATGATCTCTGTTCCCCAATCAGTCAAAAATCCCGTTGTGTGATTGAGGATAGCCACTACGGCCAAATAGACCAAAACGATCAACAGGGCCTTTCCAAACCACTCCCTGGAAAAGGGGGTCATAATCTGTCCGATTTTTGCTTCTTCCCCTTTTGCAACACGTAAAAAAACAAAAACAGCTCCCAGTCCCAAAATATTTGTCAGTATTCTAAGAGGGGTTCCAACGCCAAGGCGTAGCGGCCATGAAAGGTTCCGGATTATTCTGATAACCAACACCCCAGGGAGTGAACCCACCAGAATGACAGCAAAGAGAAACCACTTTTTTTCCAAGGTTTTTTCCCATGCCCACCGGCGGATCTTTTTTTCTGCCATACCTTTTGCGCCTCTTTTCCGGGCATCTTTGCTTAAATAGAGATCGATGGATTTATATTCTTTCCTGTTCCAGCGAATTACTCCGCTCTTTCCGCTTCAAACCAAAAGCCATGCTGAGTGCATAAAAGGCCATCATATGTCCGGCCCAAAACCGCTGTTCCACACACTTGAAGTAGTGATATTCCTGTTCCGTTATCCATTTTATCCCTTTTCCGTCGTAGTTCACCAGAGCATATGTGCCGTTGACGATCTCCGGCATGCTTCCCTCTGTCTCCGCCAGATAAAAGAAAAAATGAAAAACCGCAAATAAAACGGAAAAGATGATCGCGGCAATCACAAAGGGCCTCACCTGATCCGCCATCTGGTATCTGTGTTTCCCCCTGATTGCAAATCCCCATTCAGCAAACAATCCAACCAATAGAACGATCAGCCACCATTCTCCGGGGATATAGACATTGAAAAAGGTCATCCATACCACCCCGGCACAGATCCCCCACGCAAGCAGGCCGTGATAACACTGAAAGAACCTAACGCATTTCAAGGCCGCCCGCTTCATTCCAATCTCCCGTCCTTCACCAAAAACCGCTTGCCGCTCTTGGGGATGCCTTTGTCCTCCTCGCAGCAGGAGATGAACACCTGGCCCCCGGTGATGCGCTCCAGCACGAAGGCCTGGCGCTGGGCGTCCAGCTCGGAGAGCACATCGTCCAGCAGGAGCACCGGCCACTCCCCCGTGTCCTCCCGGAAGAGCTCCCGGCAGGCCAGTTTGAGGGAGAGGGCAGCCGTCCGGGTCTGGCCCTGGGAGGCGAACTGCCGGGCGGGTTTTCCGTTGATCTCCACGGTCAGGTCGTCCTTGTGGGGTCCGGAAAGGCACTGGCGGGAGGAGAGCTCCGCCTCCCGGTGGGCCTGCTGGTGGCGGAGGAGCTCCTCAAAGATGGCCTTGGGGGCCGCCTCCGGGTCAGAGACCGTGGACACCGTCTCGTACCGAAGGCCCAGAGACTCCCGGCCGCCGGAAAAGTCGGCCTGAATGGGAGGCGTCAGAGCCACCAGCCGCTTGACGAAGTGGCCCCGGTAGTGAATCAAAATGGCCCCCACCTGGGCCATGCGCAGGTTGAAGTCGTCTAAGGTATCCAGCAGGGAAGGCTTTTCCTCCCAGTCCCGGAGAATCCGGGTCTTTGCTTCGTAGAGCTTGCGGTACTCGGCCAGGGCGGCGGCGTACTTGGGCCGGAGCTGGCAGATGGCGTCGTCCAAAAAGCCCCGCCGCTCGGCCGCTCCCGCCCGGATGAGGCTCAGGTCCTCGGGGCAGAAGAGCACCGTATTGAAATATTCCCCCAGCTCCCCGGCGGCCTTCAGCTTTACCCCGTTGGCGTAAAGCTCCCGCCGGGCCCCCCGGTGGAGCTTGGCCTCCAAGGTGAAGGTCCGCTCCCGGGCAGCCACCTCCCCCTTGAGGAAGGCGTGGTCCACCCCGAACTGGATGAGCTCCTTGTCGTATCGGGCCCGGTGGGTCCGGGCGGAGGATAAGTAGGCGATGGCCTCCAGCAGGTTGGTCTTACCCTGGGCGTTCTCCCCCCAGATCACATTGACTCCGGGAGAAAACTCCGCTTCGGCGTGGAGGTAGTTGCGGAAAAAATCCAGCTCCAGCGTTTGAAGGATCATTCCACCACCAGCCTGACACCGTCAAGCTCGGCCACGTCCCCGGGGCGCAGCTTCTTCCCCCGCATGGTGCAGGTCTCCCCGTTGACTTTGACCTCCCCGGCCTGGATGACCTCCTTGGCCATGCCGCCGGTATCTATGACCCCGGCAAATTTCAGAAGGTCCTGAAGCTTGATGTATTCTGTTGTGATCTGAACCGTTTGCTCTTGCATAAAAAGTCCTCTTTATCTCTTATCCCAATTAGCGCTCATCCGAACAGGCAGCACCATGAAGAGGTACTCTTCCTCCCCCTCGGCCTGGTCCTCGGGGACGATGATGCAGGGGGTAGAGGGAGAGCCCATGAGGAACTTGGCGGTGTCGGTGGGCACCGCCTTCAGGGCGTCCAGCATGAACCTGTGGTTAAAGCCGATGTGCAGGTCCTCGCCGTTTCCGGCGATGGGGCACCGGTCGGAGGCGTCTCCCGTGGGGGTCAAGGAGGAGAAGTAGAGAATATTGTCGCCCACGATGCACCGCAGGGGGTTCTTCACGTTCTCCTGAAGGATCAGAGACACCCGGTTGATGGAGGTGATCATGGAGCGGATGTCGGCGGTGAAGGAGATGGTGCTCTTCCAGGAGATGGACTGGCGGTAGTTGAGGAATTCCCCCTCCAGCCGCCGGGTCACCATCAGGGTGGAGCCGGTACGGAACATGATGTGCCGGGCTCCCGTGGTGATCTCCACGTTCTCCCCCACCTCAGAGCAGATGCCCCGCACCTCGTTGAGAGCGGGTCCGGGGACCACAAAGGAGAAGTCCTTGCCCGGGCCCTCCTCTAACTTCTCCCGGCGGAGAGCCAGCCGCTGGCCGTCCACGCTGACCACGGTGAGAATATCTCCCACCACCTCAAAGAGGGAGCCGGTGAGAATGGGCCGGCCGTCGTTGTTGGAGACGGCGAACAGGGTGCGGTTGATCATGTCGGCTAAAATGTCCTGGGACAGGATCAGGGCGTTCTGGGGCTCCACGGTAGGCAGCTCGGGGAACTCCTCGGGGTCGATACCCTGGATGTTGTAGTGAACGTCCCCGCACTCAATATGGACGCTGAGCCCGTCGGCGGTGAGGGTCACCATATCGTCGGGCAGATTTTTCACGATGTCCCCCAGCTTTTTGGCTGAGATGACCAGGGAGCCGGTCTCCTTTACCTGGGCGGGGACCACAGTGCGGATGCCGGTCTCCAGGTTGTAGCCGGTGAGGCGCAGCTCACTGTCTGCCTCCAGCAGCACCCCCTCCAGGGCGGGAATGGAGCTTTTGGGCGTGGTAGCCCGGGAGGCAACATTGATGGCGGGCTGAAGAAGGGATTTTTCACAGGAAAATTTCATAGACGTTCCTCCATTCGGTTTCTTTTTTCTCCAGAAAGGAGAGGAGAGGTTTTATAAAAATAGAAGCAGTCGTAGGCGGGGTGGGAAAGTGGAAAAGGGTCGAAGGCCCTTGAAAAAGAAGAGAAAGCCTGTCCACAGGGAAAAGTGGAAAATTTCAGGGTTTCCACAGGAAAAAACTGGAAAGAAAAGTTATTCACAAAAGATTTTCCACATATCCACCTTTTGTGGACAAACTGTTATTCATACCGGGCATTGATATTCGCGTTGATGTCCTTCAAGATCTCAGCCATCTCGGGAGACTTTTTATCCATCATCTCAATGCGCTCGATGGAGTGCATCACCGTGGTGTGGTCC
This sequence comes from Oscillospiraceae bacterium, assembly GCA_017937415.1. Classification (GTDB taxonomy): domain Bacteria; phylum Bacillota; class Clostridia; order Oscillospirales; family Oscillospiraceae; genus Vermiculatibacterium. The sequence continues at coordinate 15,016 of JAGBDQ010000040.1, read as the reverse complement.
CGCTGGAAAACCTCGCCGATCTCCTGAAGGGAGAGGGTGGTCATGCGCCGGATCTCGTACATGGCCACCTGACGGGCCAGCACAATGTCCTTGGTCCGGGACTTGCCCTTGATCTCGTGGGAGGGAATGTGGTAGAAAGAGGCCACCTCCTCGATGATCACATCGGGAGTGGGGAGAAACTCCGCCTTGTTTTTGAACATATCCCGTACCGCCCGGGTGACTGTGTTCACGTCCACCTGCTGGCCCATCAGGTCCTGAAAGGCCAGGATCTTGTTCACCGTTCCCTCGATGACCCGGACATTGCCTGTGATGTTCTCGGCCACATACTCCAGCACCGGGTCGGGCAGGACGATCCCCCGGGCCAGGGATTTATTCCGGATAATGGCCATGCGGGTCTCGTAGTCGGGGGGCTGGATGTCCACGGGAAGGCCCCACTCGAACCGGGTCTTCAGCCGGTCGTCCAGCCGGAGCATCTCCTTGGGCGGCCGGTCGGCGGTGAAGACGATCTGCTTGCCCGCCTCATAGAGGGTGTTGAAGGTGTGGAACATTTCCTCCTGGGAGGATTCCCGCCCGGCGATGAACTGCACATCGTCCATCAAAAACACATCGGCCTGCCGGTACTTTTCCCGGAACTCCTGGTTTTTGCCCTTCTGAATGGCGGAAATGAGCTCGTTGGTGAAGGCGTCCCCCCGGATGTAGACGATGTTGTAGTCCGGGTGTTCGGCGTGAATGGCGTGGGCGATGGCGTACAGAAGGTGGGTCTTGCCCAGACCGGACTCCCCGTAGAGAAAGAGGGGGTTATATCCCTTGGGCTTTCCCGGGGCGTCGGCCACCGCCTTGGCCGCCGAGTAAGCAAACTTGTTGGAGGAGCCCACCACGAAGGTGTCGAAGGTGTAGGCTTCGGTGCCCGGCAGGAAGGAATTGTCCTCCTGGGCAGGCTTCAGCTCTCCCTCTCCCAAGACCCTGACCTCCATGTCGGCGGAGAGCAGCTCCCGGAGGGCCTTCTGAATGTGGGGAATGTAGCGGGTGGCGATAATGTCCTTCTTGAAATCCGACGGGGTATAGAGGATCAATGCGTCGGCGGTCAGGTCCACGGCCTGGGTCTCGTCAAACCAGGTGTTCAGTGTGGTGGCAGTCAGGTCCTTCTCCATCAGGGAAAGGACTCTTTTCCAGATCTCAGCGGCTGAGCTGGCGCTCATGGCGTCTCCCTCGTTTCTGTCTGTTCTGTGGTGGGGGAAGGTGTGAAAAAGGCTGAGCCGGCACAAAAATCCCCTTCTACTTATTATACCAAAAAAGGGAGCGTAAAGCAATGAGAGAGCAGACTTTTTTCAAAAATTTTTCCACCGGTAGGGGCGGGTTTTGTGGATAAAAATAATAAAAATCACAAGATGTAGTAAAGACAAAAATTCCGGGAAAAAAGGTGGTTGACGGTGGGGGTCTTTTCCGATATAATGTTTTTGTTCGCCGTCTGTCCGATGGGACGGTGCCCCCGAATTTTGGGGACAAATTCATCGACCGCGCCCGGGTCAAACCGGGCGTTGTGGGGGCGGGGAGACCCGCCGAAATACTTGCAGGAGGTGTAAGGTTATGCAGAAGATGAAGGGTTGTACCTATCAGCCCAAGAAGCGTCAGCGCCAGAAGGTCCACGGCTTCCGGAAGCGTATGGCTACCGCCAACGGCCGCAAGGTGCTTGCCCGCCGCCGCCGCGCCGGACGCGCCCGCCTGTCCTACTGAGATGGGTCCTGGAATAAAATAAGGGTTTTCAGCAGGGCGGTGGATGGTCTACCGCCCTTGCGGTGCATGGGCAGAAAAAAACCGCCCCTGACCGGAGGAAAGAGAGGGAAGGAACCGTGAAGCATACCGTCTCCATGAAGGAAAAGCATCTGTTCCGCCGTCTCTATACCAAAGGGAAGAGCGTGGCCTTTCCCACCATTGCGGTCTACGCCCGGCAAAACGGGTCCCAGCGCAGCCGCCTGGGGTTTACTGTGGGCACCAAGGTGGGCAAGGCGGTACGCCGGAACAAGGTCCGCCGCCGTCTGCGGGAGGCCTACCGGATCCATGAAGGTGAGATGCGTCCCGGCTGGGACCTGGTGGTGGTGGCCCGGGTGAAGGCCGCCCACGTGCCTTACCGTCAGCTGGAGAAGGACCTTCTCCGCTCGCTGGACAAGCTGGGTGTGCGGAAGGAGGGGGACAGGCCGTGAAAAGGTTTGTCCTGTGGTGTATCCGGTTTTACCGGAGGAACATTTCCCCTACGCGTCCCAACTGCTGCCGGTTTATCCCCACCTGCTCGGCCTACGCTCTGGAGGCAGTGGAGAAATACGGGGTGTGGAAGGGCGGAAGGCTCTCCCTGCGCCGCTTTCTGAAATGCCAGCCCTTTCATAAACAGGATCACATCGAGTACGACCCCGTCCCATAAAACAAATATGGAGGCCATACGATGGACATTTGGTATTACCTGATGATGCCCTTTACCGCCATTCTGAAGCTGTTTTACAGCATCTTCAATAACTACGGTATTGCCATCATTCTTTTCTCCCTGGCCATCAAGATCATTCTCTTCCCCCTGTCCCTCAAGGGAAAGAAGAGCATGATCCAGATGAATATGCTCTCGGGAGAGCAGCAGAAGCTCCAAAAGCAGTATGCCAACAACCAGCAGAAGTACCAGGAAGAACTCCAGAAGCTGTATGCCCGGGAGGGGGTCAGCATGGGAGGGGGCTGCCTGTGGTCCATGGTCCCCCTGCTCATTCTCTTCCCCATTTACGCCGTGGTCCGCCGGCCCATGAAGTACTGGCTTGGGCTGGGAGACGGCGTGATCAGCACCGTCACTGAGGCGGTGAAGAACGCCGGCGCCGCCCTGAGCGCCGGGTATCCTGAGATCAATATGGTGTCCCACTTCTACAATGACCCCAGCCTGCTCGCCACCGCCCAGGCCGCCGCCCCTGAAGCCAATATCTACGGCATCAACTTCAACTTCCTGGGCATCGACCTGGCCAGCACCCCCAACTGGAAATTCTGGGAGGGCGGCATCACCTGGAACGCGGTGGGATTGCTGCTGATCGTGGTTTTGTGCGCGGTCACCGCTCTCATGAGCTCGGTGATCATGCAGAAGACCAACCAGATGGGAAACCAGAACCAGCAGGCCGCAGCCCAGAACAAAATGATGATGCTCATGAGCCCCCTGATGATGCTCTGGTTCGGCTTTGTCATGCCGGGCGCCATGGGCGTGTACATCATCGCAAACAGCGTGTTCTCCACCATTCAGGAGATCGTCGCCGGCAGGATGCTGAAGAAGGACTACGCCGCGGCCGCCGAGCGCGCCCGCCTCATGGAGATCGAGGCCAAGGAGGAGGAGAAGCGCCTGCGCCGGGAGAAGGCCGAGCGGAAGGCCCGGGAGGCCGAGGAGGCCAAGAAGAACAAGGGGAAGAAGCAGCCGGCCGCCACCGAGGACAAGATGACCCCCGAGCAGCGGGACGCCGCCCGGGAGGGGATGCGCCAGTATGCCCGGGGCCGGGCTTATGACCCTAACCGCTTCGGCGGCGTGACCCCCTACACCGATCCCAGCCCTGTGACGCCCAAGGCCAAGAGCGGCGAGGAGCCCCAGGAGACCTGGGAGGACAAAGACAAGGAATAATTCCCGGAAAGGAGATCGATCATCATGCAGAAATCTTTGGAATTTACCGGCAAGAACGAGGATGCGGCCATTGCCGCCGCACTGGAAAAGCTGGGCCTTTCCCGGGAGGATGTCTCGGTGGAGGTCTTGGAGCTGGCCAAGCCCGGCTTTTTGGGCATCGGCGGCACCCCCGCCAAGGTGAAGGTGACCTTCGAGGCTCCCGACGAGCCTGAAGAGATCCCCGCTCCTGTGGCTGAGGAAAAGCCTGCTCCTACGGCAGAGAAGAAAGCCGCTCCCGCTGTGGAAGAAAAAGATGAGGAGTCTATTCCCGTCCGGACTTCGGGCAATTATACCGCCGCCCCCGCCGGGGACGAGAAGGCCCAGCGGATCGTGGAATTTCTCACCGGACTGCTGGAGCACATGGAGGTGGAGGCCGTTCCCCAGGTCAGCCTGGACGAGGAGGGCAATTACCTGGTGGAGCTGGAGGGCAAGGGCCTGGGACAGGTCATTGGCCACCGGGGAGAGACGCTGGACGCCATTCAGCAGCTCACCGGCTACGCCGTGAACAAGGGCGAGAGCAAGCGCTGCCGGATCCGCATCGACGCCGAGGGCTACCGGGCCAAGCGGGAGGAATCCCTGGAAAAAATGGCCAACCGGGTGGCCGACAAGGTGCTCCGCCTGCGCCGGAACATGACCCTGGAGCCCATGAACGCCTACGAGCGCCACGTGATCCACACCGCCCTGCAGGGCCGGGAGGACATCACCACCTACTCCATCGGAGCTGAGCCCAACCGCCGTACCGTGGTGGCCTATTCCCCCGGGGAGAACCGGTAACAGACAGAAAACGACCAAAGCCGCCGGCAAAATGCCGGCGGCTTTTCTATAAAGAAAGATGGAAGATTTACAAAAATTTCTTTTTTTTCCAAATAGGCGTGGTAAAATAGCGGTACTGGAAATTTTGGACAAAGGAGATCCTGACCATGAAAGAACTTTCCTGGCGTGAACGGGGACAGCTTTGGCTGCGGCTGGGCCTGCGCCTTGTTATGCTCCTGCTGGGGCTGCTGTTTCTTGCCCGGTTTGGCGGTACCCTCTGGGACTGGTTTTCCCCCTTCCTGCTCGCGGGGGTGTTTGCCTGGGTGCTTTCTCCTCTGGTGCGCCTGTGCCAAAAGCGGCTGAAGCTTTCCCGGTGGCTTGCCGCCCTGACGGTGCTGCTTCTGGTGGTGGCCTTGTTGGGGGCCCTTCTGTGGAGTCTGGGCTCCGGCCTGGGCCGGGAGATCGTCTCCCTGGCCGCCGACTGGGAGACCACCCTGGCCGCCTTAGAGGAGGTGGCCAACAGTCTGGGCAGCCAGCTTTCCAGGTGGCTGGAGCTGCTCCCCGTCTCGGCCCAGGAATTGATGGAGGGCCTGATGACCAGGTTCTTTGCCTGGCTGGAGGGGGCCATTCCCCAGTTCCTCTCCTGGGCCATGGACCGGGCCCGGGAGATCGCCATGGCTCTGCCCTCTTTTGCCGTGGCGGCCATTGCCTTTGTGATGGCCTCCTACTTTCTGCTTACCGACCTGCCCAGACTCAAGGTGCTGGTGGCGGACAAGCTTCCCGAGGGGCCCCGCACCTTTCTGGTCATTGTGAAGCGGGCGGTGACGGCCGGCTTCGGCGGCTATGTCCGGGCTGAATTTCTGCTGTCGGTGGGGGTCTTTTTCATTCTGCTCTTTGGCTTCCTCCTGATCCGGCAGCCCTACGCCCTGCTGCTGGCCCTGGGATTGGCGGTGCTGGACTTTATCCCCATCATCGGCTCAGGTACCGCCATGGTGCCCTGGGCGGTGATCGACCTGCTTACCGGGGATTACCGCCACGCTTTGGGGATCATGGCCGTGTGGGGGCTGGTGGCCCTTTTCCGGCGGCTGGGTGAGCCCAAGATCCTGGGCAACCAGACCGGACTTTCCCCCCTGACCTCCCTCATCAGCGTCTATGTGGGCATGAAGGTGGCCAAGGTCTGGGGCATGATCTTGGGCCCGGTGGTCTGCCTGGTGGTGCGGAACGTGATCCGCTCCGGGGTGCTGGACGACGCCTTGTCCGACGTTCGCCTGGCGTGGCGGGACATGGCCGCCATTCTGCGGGGCGGCGGAGAAAGCCGGGAAAAAAGTTCATAAAAAATCCGCATTCATTCAAAATATACCTAAGGATTCTTCATTCTTTGGACATATTTTCAGGGTATCGTAGTACTTGTTCCGAGGGAACCTACGATAAAAAGGAGCGGATGACCATGTATTACAACGATTACAACAATTTTGACCGGGACCGGGAGCTTGAACCCGTCCTTCCTCCCATGGAGGAGCCGCCCAAGAAGAAAAAGGGCCACGGCGTGAAGATAGCGGCCCTCTGCCTGGTGTGCGCCCTTTTGGGCGGCGTGGGAGGCGGCCTGGCCGTGCGGAATATCCCCGCCCTGTCCGGAAACACCACCACCCTCTTTGAGGGGACCCACGCGCCCGTGGCGGTGGACCTGGCCAATGTTCAGACTGACCAGCCCATGACCGGGGCCCAGGTCTACGCCTCCACCATCAACTCCTGCGTGGGTATCACCACCGAGCTGGTGACCACCAACTACTGGGGCCAGAAGGTCCGGGGCGCCGCCGCCGGTTCGGGCTTCGTCATCTCCTCCGACGGCTATATTCTGACCAACTACCACGTGATCGACGGCGCCACCTCCATTCAGGTGGCCTTTGCCGACGGCAAGACCTATCCCGCCCAGCTTGTGGGCGGGGAGGAGCCCAACGACATCGCCGTCCTCAAGATCGAGGCCACCGGCCTGACCCCGGTGAAGTTAGGGGATTCGGACAACTTAGTGGTGGGGGAGCAGGTGTGCGCCATCGGCAACCCCCTGGGCGAGCTGACCTTCACCTTCACCTCGGGGTACGTGTCCGCCCGGGACCGGTCCATCACCATGGAGAACGGCGAGATCATGAATATGCTCCAGACCGACACCGCCATCAACTCGGGCAACTCGGGCGGGCCCCTGTTCAATATGTATGGGGAGGTCATCGGCATTACCACCGCCAAGTACTCCTCCAGCTCCTCCTCCAGCGCCTCTATTGAGGGTATCGGCTTCGCCATCCCCATCAACGACGTGAAGGAGATGGTGAAGGACCTGATGGAGAAGGGCTACGTTACCGGCAAGCCCAGCCTGGGCATCCTGATGAACGATGTGTCCTCTGAGGCCACCTACCGCTACGGCATCCCCCAGGGGGCCTATATCGAGGCCGTGCTGGAGGGCTCCTGTGCCCAGAAGGGCGGCATCCAGGTGGGAGACATCATTACCGCCGTGGGGGAGAACGAGATTGCCTCCAGCTCCGCTCTCCAGTCGGTGGTGAAGGAATATAAGGCGGGGGATGAGCTGAGCTTTACCCTCTACCGCGGCGGGGAGGAGGTCACCGTGACCTTCACCCTGGACGAGAACACCCTCCAGCGCGCGGAGGAGATGAACCAGCTTCAGGAGAGCTATCGGGAATCCCAGCAGAGCGCCCAGCAGCAACAGCAGGGAGGCACCTGGTCCTGGCCCTTCGGCAATTTCGGATGGTAAGAGCGTAAACAAATTCCACATAAAAATATCCCGGACTTTTGAAAAAGTCCGGGATATTTTTTATCCCTGTTCGCCGCCGCTGGGACGGCCCTTGCCCCGGCGGTTGCTGTGCTTGCGGCGGTTACGGTGCTGTCCGCCGCCCTGGCCGCTCTCCTGCTGGGGACGCTGGTCACGGGGTTTTTCCTGCCGGGCGGGGGCCTGCCGGGTACCGGGCACCTGCCTGGGCTTCTGCTCCCGGACGGGCTTGGGATCGTTTCGGCTGTAGGCGGGTTCCGGGCTTCCAAAGGAGGGCTTTTCCTGTTTGACCAGCCGGGGGGTCACCTTCCGCAGCTGCTCCAGCTCGGACTGGGGCGGGGCCACATAGCCCTCGGGCCGGCGGCCCTTGCCGCTGCGGACCACCCGGATCTCCTCCCCGGCGTAGGTCTGGGGAGACTCAGGGGCGTCCTCTAACTTGACGGTGACGGTCTCCCGAAGAAAGTCCACGCTGGATACATTTCCCGCGCCGTCGGGGGTCTCCACAAAGGACTCGTTTTTGGGCAGCCGCTTCACCGCGTCCTCATAGGCGTCCTGCTCGTACTTCAGGCAGCACATGAGCCGGCCGCAGGCCCCCGAGATCTTGGCGGGGTTCAGGGAGAGACCCTGGGTCTTGGCCATCTTGATGGAGACCGGCTGGAACTGCTCCAAAAAGGCATTGCAGCAATAGGGACGGCCGCAGATGCCCAGGCCGCCGATGAGCTTGGATTCGTCCCGGACGCCGATCTGCCGCAGCTCGATGCGGCTGTGGAGGGTGGAGGCCAGGTCCTTCACTAAAGCCCGGAAGTCCACACGGCCTTCGCTGGTGAAGAAGAACAGGAGCTTGTTTCCGTCAAAGGTACACTCGCACCGGACCAGCTCCATCTCCAGGCCGTACTCGCCGATCTTGGCCTCGCAGACCTTGAAGGCCTCCTTCTCCCGCTGCCGGTTGTGCTCTAAGGTCTCCCGGTCCTGGTCGGTGGCAAGGCGGAGCATGGGCCGCAGAGGCTGGACCACCTTGTCGTCGGGAACAAGGGAGTTCCCCCGGCAGCAGGTGCCGAACTCGGGGCCCTTGGAGGTCTCGATGATGACCTGGTCCCCCATCTTCACCTTGGTGCCCCGGGGGTCAAAATAGTATTCTTTTCCGCCGCTGCGGAAGCGGACTGAAATGATTTCCGTCATGGCAACCTCCAAAAGTAAGACCTTATTTTTTGTCCTGTTGTTTGTTTTTTTAGAGAGCCTCACAGCTCCAAAGCCTGGGCCAGGGCAGCGCTGAGGGCGCCGCACAGATGGCCGGGCCCCACGTTGAAGTCGGCGTGGAGGCTCAGGTCGGTCAAAAGGGACACACACCGGACCAGGGCCGCGCCGGGGAGGACTTTGGCCGCCGCCTTCACCTGGGCGGGAAGGGGGTCTACCGTGCCCCCGGCCTGGAGCTTCAGGGTGTCCCGCAGCAGGGAGAGAAGGGCCTCAAAAAGCCGGGAAAGACTGTCCCGGTCCAATTTCTCCAACGCCACGCACCGGGCGCACAGGCCCAGCTCATCCCGTTTGGCCATCAGGGCCAGCAGGTCCAGAGCGGCGTCGGGGACAGGGTCGGCCTCCTGGCCGGTCTCCTCCAAACGCTTAACGGCAGTCCCCAGGATCCCTTCGCAGGCAAAGGCCTCGGAGCGAAGCAGATTGGCGCTCTTGTCCGGGAACCGGCGGAGGAGGAAGTCCTGGGCCTCCCCGGGGGAGACCGGAGCAAGGGAGAGACCTTCGCACCGGGAGCGGATGGTAGGCAGAAGGGCCCCGGGATTGTCGGTGAGCAAAAGGAAGACGGCATAAGGGGGGCCTTCCTCCAGCAGCTTGAGCACCGCGTTCTGGGCGTTGGAGTTCATGGTCTGGGCATCTAAGATCAGGTAGACCTTCCGGTCAGCCTCGTTGGGGCGGATATAGGCGTCGGCGCGCAGGGCCCGGGCCTGTCCCACTGAAATGTCCTTGCCCTTTTCTCCGGCCACCGTAATGATGTCGGGGTGAATGTTTCCCAACGCCTTTTTACAGGCGGGACAGGTCCCGCAGGGCTTTTCCCCCTGTCCGGTACAGACCATTGCGGCGGCCATGAGGCGGGCCAGGGTCTTTTTGCCCGATCCCGCCGGGCCGCTGATGAGGTAAGCGTGGGAGAGGCCCCGGCCCGCGGCCTGGGCCGAGAGCTGCTTTTTCAGGGCGGCGTTTCCCGCCAAAAGCTCTAAATTCATATCAGAAATGCTCGTATCGGTCCACGTCCACCACAAAGATGGTGGCGCCCCCCACCGTCACCTCCACATTGGCGGGCGCGTAGGCGTTGGGAGTGACATCGGTGGAGGCCGGGATCATCTGCTTGCGGGAGTGGGAGTGTTCCCGGATCACCTCTAAGGCATGGGAGACCTTGCTCTCCTCCAGACCGATGAGCAGTGTTACATTGCCCGCCATAAGAAAGCCGCCGGTGGTGGAGAGGCGGGTGGAGGAAAATCCGCTTTTTGACAGGGCCCGGGTGACCGCGTTGGCGTCGTCCCGGTTGATGATGGCAATGATCAGTTTCACAAAAAGCCCTCCTGTACATGGGGTAAAAGGCGGGAAAGGATCTCTCCGCAGAAAGTATATTATATTATACCGCAAAACAAAGAATTAGGCTACTGTTTTTTTCAGGGAGCGCAAGGGCAGAAAAAACCGCCGCCTGTCGGGTAGGACAGGCGGCGGAAATGGACGGGGATCAGGGGAGGTAGTTCCAGGGGCTGACGGTCACGTCGTTTCTCTTCACCTGGAAGTGGCAGTGGTTGCCGGTGGAGTTGCCGGTGGAGCCCACCCGGGCGATGGACTGGCCTTTGTAGACCCGGTCGCCCACCCGCACCAGCAGGCTGGAGCAGTGGCAGTAGTAGGATTTCAGGCCGTTCTCATGGTCTATCACCACATAGAGGCCGAAGCCGGTGCCGTCGTTGCTGGCGTGAATGACCTTGCCGCCGTCGGCCGCCGCGATGATGGTGCCGTAGGGGGCGGCGATGTCGATGCCGCCGTGGAAGGAGTAGGACCCGAAGATATACCGGGTGCCGTAGCCCGAGGTCAGGGTGCCCCGGAGGGGCCACTGGAATTTGCCGGTGGCCATGGTCCTGGGCCGCTCCTTGGTGCCCACTTCAACCACCTGAGTCACAGGCTCGGTGAGGACATCCATGGAGTTGACCATCCGGTCCTGCTCGACGCCGTTGAGATAGATCACGTCGGCGTTATAGATGGCGGTGCCCTCCACGCCGGGGACCACCACCTTGGAGTCGCCCTCGTACATGGAGTCGTTGGGGACGGTCTGCACCTCGTACTCCACCGGGCCCTCGTAGGTCAGGTTATCCACCGTGCGCACCGAAAGGAAGGGAACGGCCTGGCTCACTGTGAGCACGTCGCCGATGTGGAGCCAGTCAATGTCCACGTCGGGGTTGAGGGCCTTGAGCTCGCTCATGCTCATATCCAGCTTGTAGGCGATGCCCGAGAAGGTGTCGCCGGACTGAACGATATAGTCTACCTGCTCCAGGGAGTTGGAGTTAAGGACCTCCTCGATCTCGGAGAGCTCCCGCAGATCGGCGGTGGGGGAGTACTGGCGGTTGACTGTCACCGACTCCACAAAGACAGCTGAGATGGTGTGTTCATTCTGATAGCGCTGGAGAATGGAATCCAGCAGGGCGCTGAGGGCGTCGGCGTCATCCACAGCCCCCAGGGACTGTCCGTTGACCGTGAGCATGGAGGTCTGCATCACCTCGCCGATCTGGTCAAAGAGGTAGGTCTCCAGATTGGCTGTGGTGGCCTGCTCTTCCCGCAGGGCCAGCCGGGGCTGATAGGAGATGTTCTGCTCCAGCACATAATCATAGCCAAGGATCCGGGAGGCCCGGGCCTCCACCCGGTCCACGGCGGCTTCCACCATGGCCTGGCTTTGGATCAGACCCATATCCACGCCGTCCACCGAGACCTGCACGCAGGGACTGTACAGGTGGGTGAGCACGGCGGTGGAGGAAACGGCCAGGGCCAATGTCAGGAAGATAGCGGGACCAGCCTTGGTCCGGCGCTCCAGAAAATTGGGAAGGGTAAGACCCGACCGCCACTGGGGAAGGGTCAGCCGCCGATGGGCGGCGGGGGCCTGCTCTCTGGCCCGGACGGGGGCGGGCAGATATACGGATTTGGGGCGGGGCAGGAGTTCGTCCACGGAGATCCCTTCTTTCTTCGGCACCTGTACTTTTCTATAGTATGACAAGTTAGAAACAAAAGATTACAAATTAGTTACAAAACAGATGATACACTTTTTTTCCTCTCCCGTCAAGCGTTTTTGGAAGATTTGTTGTTTTTTGTGTGTTTTGGAAGATGGTGGACCATATCTTGTGATAACAAAAGAGTTACAAACACATGATACAAAAAAGGCGAAACTTTTCTTGCCAGAAGTACCGCCCCGTGCTATGATGAGTACGGCAGAAAGGGCGGAAACCCCTTTATTTCCAGAAGAGAGAAAACAAAAAAGGAGAGAGCGAGTATGAGGAAACGGCTAAACGCCTTTTTGACGGCACTGGTGCTGGTGGTAAGCCTGGTACCCGGGGCTTCGGCAGCGGGCAGGCGCTACCGGGAGGTGCCCATCTTTGTGGGTTACACCGATGTGGACTACATGGCGGAGGAGATCCTGAAGGAGATCCCCACCCAGGGTAAGAGTGCCCGGGAGCAGATCCAGGCGGTCTACGACTGGATCATTATGAACTGCAAGCGGGACAACTGGGACGGCACCACCTACTTTGACGAGGAGGAGGTGTACGCCAAGGCGGACGAGCTCTACCCCGTCTGGCTGGAGCAGGCCCAGCGGGGGGAGATCCTTGTCCGGCAGGAGTATCAGGAGAGCGAAAATTCTTACCTTGTGCCCTACGACTCCACCTACTATATCGCCTCCTTTGCCTCTGATATGATGATCCAGCGTACCGGCAACTGCGCCCATTACTCCGCGCTGCTGGCCCTGCTGCTGGGGCATCTGGGCTTCGACTGCCGGCTCATTGACGGGGAGTTCATCAACGGCAGCGGCTCCCGGGTGGAGCACAAGTGGAACTATGTGCTTGTGGACGGCGCCTACTACTGGCTGGACGTGCGGATGGACCACGCCAACTATGACCGGACCGGGAAGGTGACCCATACCTACTTCATGATCGAGGACACGGAGGAATGGGCCAAGCGCCACGCCTGGGACGATACCTATTCCACCTGGCTGGCCGAGAACGCTGACCTGGTGGCGGAGAATTACACCATCGCGGCCACCGCCCTCTCCGATACGCCCTGGAGCCGGTGCAGCGACTGGGCGGCGGACTATCTGGAAAGGGCCCACCAGGGGCAGATCTTTCCCGAGATCCTCTGGGGGGAGAATATGACCGCCGACATCTCCCGGCAGGAGTTTGCCGCCGTGGCGGTGGCGCTCTACGAGGCGCTCACCGGGGAGACCGTGCCCCAGCACACCGGGGAGAGCCCCTTCACCGACACCGGTGACCCGGACGTGCTCCGGGCCTATGACCTGAAGGTGGTGGGCGGCAAGGGGGCGGACTGGTTCGGCCCCACGGATCCCCTCACCCGGGAGCAGGCGGTGACCATGCTGGGCCGGGTCTGTGAGCTGGTGCGGGACGGCGCGGTAGGCGACGGCTCCGGACTGTATCAGGGCGGCGTGGAGCCCTTCCTGGACGATGGGGCCATCAACGATTACGCCAGAGGCTACCTTTACTTTTTCGTGGAGCTGGGCGCGGTCGGGGGCATGGGGGACGGTACCTTTGCCCCCCAGCGGAACATGAGCCGGGAGGCCGCCGTGAAGGTGGCGGTGGAAGCGGCGGACCGTTTTGCTCAATGACATGGCGGCAGATCTGACATCCGGAACGGGGGAGCAGAACATGACGAAACCTTTGATCGAGGGCTGCGTGGATTCCTTTGCCTCGGCCATGGCGGCCATTCGGGGCGGAGCCGACCGGCTGGAGCTGTGCGGCGCGCTGGTGATCGGCGGGGTGACTCCATCCCCCGCCCTGTTCCGGCAGGTACGCTCTGCCTGGGACGGAAGGATCCATGTGCTGATCCGGCCCCGGTTCGGGGATTTCCTCTATACCGGGCGGGAAGGGGAACAGATGGAGGAGGAGGTCGCCGCTTTCCGGGACCTGGGATGTGACGGCGTGGTGATCGGGGCCCTCACCCCGGACGGGACGCTGGACAGGGACCTGCTGGGGCGGCTTATGGAGAGGGCGGGAGACCTGTCTGTCACCCTCCACCGGGCCTTCGACATGACCCGGGACCCCGTTGAGGCCCTGGAGACGGCGGTGGAGCTGGGATTCCGCACCATTCTCACCTCGGGGCAGGCCTCTTCGGCCGCGGAGGGCACGGCGTGCCTGAAAACTCTCCAGGAGAGAGCGGCCGGGAGGATCTCCATCATGGCGGGCAGCGGGGTGAAGGCGGAAAATATCCTCCCCATCCACCGCGCCGCTGGGATCACCGCCTTTCACACCACGGGCCGGAAGGGAAATCTGGACAGCGGTATGCGCTACCGGAAGGAGGGAGTCTCTATGGGCCTGCCTTCCCTCTCGGAGTATGAGATCTGGCAGACCGACGAGGAGACCTTCCGGGCCTGCGCCAAGTTGGTTCACGGATTGAAATAGGGAGATCAACAAAAACACCCGTTGAGAGGAAGCCCTCTCAACGGGTGTTCTTTTATGTCAGTTTTTCGTCCTGTGTCCTTAAGGCATGTCATTCCCCTTTCAGGGGAACGACCGTGCCGGACGTTTCGCTGCGCACGGTGCCGCCGTTGGCGGCACCTCCTTGCGAAGCGCCCCAACGGGTGTTCTCAGTTAATGCAGTTTTCGGCAGTTCACTTGCCCACATTCAGCCGTACCAGGGCGCGGGAGAGCTTGGCCTTGGCCAACTCCAGCTCCTTGGCGTTCTGGGCCTTCTTGATGCGGTCCTCGGCCTTCTCCTTGGCTTTCTTGGCCCGCTCCACGTCGATGTTTTCGGCCCACTCGAAGGTGGTGGCCACCACCCGGACGATCTCGGGCGTCACCGAGAGCATCCCGCCGCTGGCGGCCGCCTTACGGTCGGTGCCGTCCTCCGTTGTCACGGAGGCCTCCCCGGTGCCCAGGGCGGTCACATAGGGGATATGGCCGGCCAGGATGGCCACGTCGCCGTTGATGGTACGCACCCGGACCCGCTGGGCGGGACCGTCAAAGAACTCGCCGTCGGGGGTCACGATCTGCAGATGAAAGCTGGACATAGCCCTCCTCCTTTTCTGTTGGCTCTTTTACAGGGCCTTGGCCTTCTCCACCACGTCGTCGATGGTTCCGGCGAAGAGGAAGGCGGACTCGGGCAGGTCGTCGTGCTTGCCCTCCACGATCTCCTTGAAGCCCCGGATGGTCTCCTTCAGGGGAACATACTTGCCCTGGAAGCCGGTGAACTGCTCGGCCACGCTGAAGGGCTGGGACAGGAACCGCTGGATCTTACGGGCCCGGGCCACGGCCAGCTTATCCTCCTCGCTCAGCTCGTCCATGCCCATGATGGCGATGATGTCCTGAAGCTCCTTATACCGCTGGAGGATCCGCTGGACCTCGCGGGCCACCTCGTAGTGCTCCTTGCCCACCACGTCGGGGGTGAGGATCCGGGAGGTGGAGCCAAGGGGATCCACGGCGGGGTAGATGCCCTGGCTGGAAATGGCACGGTCCAGGACCGTGGTGGCGTCCAGGTGGGCAAAGGTGGTGGCGGGGGCCGGGTCGGTCAGGTCGTCCGCGGGGACGTAGACCGCCTGGACCGAGGTGATGGAGCCCTTCTTGGTGGAG